>QMUP01000124.1 GCA_003660635.1 Candidatus Wolframiiraptor sp. | reverse complement strand
CTTAAAACGAGATAATGGGATAAGGGAACCATTAGTCTTCTTTCTCCTCTCTTTTCTGTTTTGCTAAAACCACTGCTCCCACGATTGCTGCCAGAAGGAGAACTGAGGTAGCTTCAAAAGGAAGCAGATAATCAGTAAAAAGAGCCTCAGCAACTGCCTGGGTATTGCCTCCGGCTTTAATAACAGTTTCTTCCAGGCTCTTGCTCCCTAATTGGCCTGGCAAAATGTTAACCATCACCGTGACTCCAATTCCAGAAAGTAAAGCAATCCCCAAGATCACCCCCACCCATCTCTGGATACGATGGCGGGAAAGTAGCTCTTCAGCTCGGTCAACCCTAAGCAGCATAATCACAAAGAGAAAAAGCACCATAATCGCTCCGGCATAGACAATGACCTGAACTGCGGCTACAAACTCAGCCTGTAAAATTACATAAAAACCACCAAAACAGAAAAAGACCAGTACTAACCAGATTGCGCTGTGGACCGCATTGCGGCCCATTACCATCCTGAGGGATGCTATTATGGTTATAATGGCGATTATGTAAAAGACAATTCCTTCCATTCTTTTATCTATTTTCAGCCCTTATAAGCCGTTCCCGATCGTAAATTAAATCCTTACGACTGTAATCAGCTAATTCATAATCGGTACTCATTGTTATTGCTGCCTTGGGGCAGGCTTCCACACAAAAACCACAGAAAATACACCGACCCAGATCGATTTCAAACTTCTTTGGATATTTCATATGATTTTCATCTTCATCCGGTTCAATTGTTATAACCTGAGCGGGACATATGGTTGCACAAAGGCAGCAGGCAACACATTTTAATTTGCCTTCTTCATCTAACCTCAATATGTGAGCACCCCGATAACGCGGAGCTGGCTCTCGTTTTTCTTCAGGGTATTTTATTGTAACCGGCCGGGTGAAAAAGTACTTAAGGGTTATGCTCAACCCTTCTATAAGTGCTTTAGCTCCGGTTATAAGTGACCCAATCATGTTCAACTCTAATCTCAAAAAGCTATTATAAAACCATAATTATTGCAGTAAGAGCAATGTTTAATAGACTAAGAGGAAAAAGTACTTTCCAGCCAAATTTCATCAACTGATCATAACGAAAGCGTGGGTAGGTTGCTCTTAGCCAAATAAATAGATAACAAAAGATAAAAACTTTGATTCCAAACCAAACGGTCCCGGGAAGAAACTTAGGCCCTAACCATCCTCCAAAAAATAGGGTCACCACCAACGCACTCATTATCACAATACTTGCATATTCTGCCATAAAGAAAAGAGCAAATTTCATACTTGAATACTCCACGTGGAACCCGGCAACCAGTTCACTTTCAGCCTCAGGAAGGTCAAAAGGGGTGCGGTTGCATTCTGCAACTGCACAAATCAGGAAGATAAAAAATCCAATACACTGGGGGATAAAAAACCATCCTTGTTCTGCTTGAGCCTCAACAATTTTAACCAAACTTAAACTGCCTGCTTGCATTAAAACCCCTATGGTTGCAAGACCCAAGGGTAGCTCGTAGCTAATCATCTGGGCGGCCGACCGAAGACCTCCCATCAAAGAATATTTATTGTTTGAAGACCAGCCCGCAAGCACGATACCATAGACTCCCAATGATGATAAGGCAAAAATATAAAGGAGTCCAATGTTTATATCTGCAATCCTTAATGGACCGAGAAACTTAGAATGGCCTCCAAAGGGAATTACCGCTACGTTCAAAAGTGCAGTTACGACAATAATGAAAGGAGCTAAATGATATACTACCTTATCTGCTGCGGTTACGATCACATCCTCTTTGAAAAAAAGCTTTAGCCCATCCGCAATTGGTTGCAAAAGTCCATGCCATCCCACCCGATGGGGACCAATGCGAGACTGCATATGACCAATAACCTTCCGCTCCAGTAAAGTCATATAGGCTACGGTCAGAAGCAGCACTCCAAAAACAACCAAGATTTTAACAATAACTATTCCGAATTCTGCCATCTTTATTATCCTTTAGTTATCGCCACCTCAGCGTAGTTCTTTCGGGAAATAACTTTATTTACCTTAGCCTCCCGAAAATGGTAAGGCACAAAAATGACCCCCCGAGGAACTACGGAACTTATCTTCACCGGAGCACTTATTGAACCATTAGCTGAAGAAATATTCAGATTATCTCCCTCATTAAGCCCGATGCTTTTCGCATCCTCTTCATTAACCTCAACCCAAGCCTTGTTTCCCAAAATATTAGGTCCTTGAGCGTAAGTAGAAAGAGTCCCAGAATGGAAGAAAGTAGTTCCAGTTAGCATATAGAATTTCCCAGAATTCACTTTTTTAGGTTCTTGGAAAGTAAGCGAAGAAAATGAGAGCTTAAGGTCTTTTAAAGGAATATAAGGAGAATCTTCCCCATCCTGAAGCGGCCACTGAATTCCTTTTCTTCCTAACTTTTCATAGGTTAAACCTTTATATTGAGGTATAAGGGAAGCAATCTCTTCCATTATTTCTGAAGGGTGGCTATAGTTCATATCATAACCTAAAAGCTGGGAAAGGTTCTGAATGATCTTCCAGTCGGGAAGCGCATTTCGATACGGTTCAATAGCAGCAGTAAATTTTTGGACCCTCCGTTCTCCATTAGTAAAAGTCCCTTCTTTTTCTGCAAAGGTTGCCGCAGGAAAAACATAATGGGCTTTCTCTGCTACCTCGGTTTGAAAAACATCCTGAACGGTAAGCCATTCAAGCTTTTCAAGTGCTTCAGCCCACCGATCAGGTTCCGGAAAATCCATTAATGGATTGCATCCCATTATATAAAGGGCTTTAATTTCACCCTTTTCGATCGCAGTTAACATCTCTTCCGCTGTTTTTCCTGGCTTTTTAGGCAAGGACTTTCCCCATAACTTTTCAAAAGCTTTTCTATCTTCCAGTTTCTGATAACCAGGAAGCAAGTCCGGCATCACCCCCATATCTAACATTCCCTGGCAGTTGTTCTTGGTAATAACCGGAATAAGACCACAGCCCTTCCTCCCTACCTTACCGGTTAAAAGCGCAAGATTTACCAGATTGGCTACCACTTCTTTTGCCTGCGCGTGAGTAAAAACATTGTACCCAAAGACAATGCATCCAGTTTCTTTCTTAGCAATATTCTCAGCGGTGGTTATTATTTTCTCAGCCGGAACTGAAGTAGTCTCCGCTATTTTTTGAATGGTTATACTTTTTAAGGATTTTTTCAGGTTCTTAAAATTAGAAACATTTTCCTTGATAAAATCTTGGTTTTCCCATCCATTTTCAATAATTGCTTTTATGATTCCGGTTATCAGAAAAAGCTCTGTTCCTGGCCGGTAGCGGAGGTCAAGGTTAGAGAACTTCTCAAGTTTGGTTGAGATAGGATTAGCCACGAAAAGTTTTGCCCCGTGAAAACGGGTAGCCTTCATTATTTTGAGAGAAGCAGGAGGCATTTCTGCCCGCACATCAGAGCCAATTACAAAAATAACTTCTGTTTTTTCAAGGTCAGTAAAAGAACTGCAGCTACAAGGAAATCCTAGGGTTTCCTCTAATCCCCGCTCTAAGTTGCGATAATTAAAATGAGCGGGGCTATCGATATTGTTGGTACCAATGGTCGTTCGAAAGAACTTTTGAAAAACAAAATTATCTTCATTAGAAGCACGGAGAGAACCTAAACCAGCAACGCTGTCAGGCCCAGAAGCAGAAATTATTTTCTTTAAATGCTGAGCTGCGGCATTAAGGGCATTATCCCAGGAGACTGGTACTTGGTCGTTTCGCCGCTTGATTAATGGGGTATGGAGACGATTGTTATTGT
>QMUP01000123.1 GCA_003660635.1 Candidatus Wolframiiraptor sp. | reverse complement strand
TAAAATACTATGAGCGAAAGATCTACAAGTCCATCCAAAAATATAACATGCTAGAGGGGGCGAAAAAAGTCGCGGTCGCGGTTTCCGGCGGTAAAGACAGCCTAGCGCTCCTCGAATCTCTCCATAGAATAGTTTCAGAGAAATTTCCAGAACTGAAGCTCGCGGTTATCCATATAGATCTCGGTATACCGGGATACTCTGAAGAATGCCGGAAGATCGTGGAAAAGATGTGCGGCGACCTTGATGTAGAATGCCATATACATGACTTAAGATCGGAGGAAGGATATACTATACCGGATTTTCAAGCCACGCCATTTAGAAGGAGAATCTGCGGAGCTTGCGGGACGGTTAAACGATATCTAATGAATAAAATAGCTTATGAAATCGGGGCCGACAGACTCGCAACGGGTCATAACCTAGATGATGTTGTTGAAGTATTGTTCGAACTTTATCTGAAAGGTTCCGTGGGAGAAATTGTGAGGATTAAACCCGTGTCTTGGAGCACTCATGCAAAGTTGATCACGAAGATAAAGCCGTTAATAGAGTTGACCGAAAGGGAGAACTTATACTACGTCTTGAGTAGGAAGCTACCCGTACTCAGTGTCCAATGTCCTTTGGCAAAGAATTCGAGGATGCTCAAGAGAAAGAAATTGATAAGTATGATAGAAAAGGAAATCCCAGCCTTTAGACACACATTCTATAAATCTCATCTGAAAAGAATTATGCCAAAGCTGGAAAAAACCGTCAAAGAACCTAATCTAATGGAATGCAAATCCTGCGGAATGCCCTCCCTCTCCGAACTATGCAGCTACTGTAAATTAACCTCAAAACTCAAGAAAACCTCACAGAATCCAGATAGCGAATAATGCGGCCGCCGGGATTTGAACCCGGGACCGCTGGCTCGGGGGGCCAGCGTCCTACCAGGCTAGACGACGGCCGCCTAGGTGTTATTTGTTTGCGCCGAATTTTATATTTAATCATGTGAGGTTCGTCTGGTTTTGGTTTTTAATTAATATATGAGGGGGCCGATGAGTGGGCTGGAATGTCTGATGCTAGGCTTCCTGAACTCGATTATGATCGGGTTATTTCCGAGATCGCGGACTTCATCGTCAGGATCGTAGCTGATGCTGGTTGCCGCGGCGTAGTGATAGGTCTAAGCGGTGGACTGGATTCTTCGGTTACATGTGCTCTCGCGGTTAAAGCTCTCGGCGGGGATCGGGTGACGGCTTTGATTATGCCGGATAGTTCGGTGACGCCGCCTGGGGATGTTGAGGATGCCAAAAAGCTCGTCGAGATCTTCGGACTAGAATCCCACTTTGTCGACATAAAGACTCCATATGACGCATTTGCAAAAGCGCTCCCCTTCTATGATGAGGCGGCGAATATAGCCAACGCGAATCTCCGAGCCAGGCTTAGAATGATCACGTTATACTATTACGCGAACTTGAAGAATTTGCTCGTCTGCGGGACCGGGGACAGAAGCGAATTGCTCCTAGGATACTTCACGAAATATGGGGACGGGGGCGTCGACTTCCTCCCAATAGGGGACCTATATAAAACCCAAGTAAGACAGCTTGCCAGAAAGCTCGGGTTGCCTAAAGTCATAGTCGAGAAGCCGAGCAGTCCAGCGCTCCTCCCGGGTCAAACGGCAGAGGGGGAACTCGGGGCATCTTATGAAGAAATCGATCAGGTGCTTTATCTCTACGTCGATTTGGGTAAATCTGCTGAGGAGATAATACGTGAGACGGGTATCCCGGAGAATAAGGTTCAGGCGATTATACGGAGGATACAGCTTAACGAGCACAAACGTAAAATGCCGCCGATAGCCAAGATATCTAAAAAATATTGAAAAAGATTAAGCCCATCTACTTGATCCGCTTGCTCCAATACTCGATGAAGGTCTTCAGCGAGCGATCATAGGTCTTCTCGATCTCAGGTGGGAAAAAGCAGGCGGGAAGCTCTCCACGGCTCCAATGATACCTAATGCACTCACAGCAAATCCCCTTCTTATCACAAGGCTCCCAAGTACAAGGACAATTCCTCAAATTCTCCTCCCGACTACAAAGCCTCTTAGACATGGCCGTCCATTTTTAAGAAAAAGCAACAATAAGTAAATTATGTTTAATGATGTTCTCTAGGACCTAGCTTAAAATTACTCAGTGATTATTTGAAGTCCTGCATCAGCTAAAAGTGTTCCAGTAGTAGCATTGAGCGCCTTAACCCAGACATAGCAAGTCGTGCCGCTGGTCCATGGATTAATGTCCTTTGCATAAATGGTAACTGTAACCTTTTCCTCTGTTCCAGGAGTAATCGTTATCAAAGATTTATCGAAAGTCACCTTGTCAATGAATTTATATTGATATGTAAGAGGAGAAGTTTCTTCGGGACAGATACATACCCATGATCCCATCCACCATATGTAAAAACAATTACAGCTGAAGCCGGTAAGCGAATTTTCCATGGTACAATTACTAAAATCGGCAACAAGTTTTATCTGCCATTTAGGATAATTTTGAGGAGCCTTAATTCTTAAAGTAGTTGATACGCTGCCTCCTTGGAAGAGACTCAAACTACTATCGTCGAGAGTCATGAGGAGGTTTTTCTCCATAAGAGTTGGTAACTCCGCCATGAACCTGTTTCCTCTTTCGGTTAAAACTAAGATGTGATGCCCATTTAGTATGGAGGTCCATGTCGTTGGAAGACTTATTGAGAGGTTTCCTCCAGGAGGAATAGTTAAATCTATTGGGCCTTCAATGAGAGCATCCTTTTCCTTTAACAAAGCCAAGTATTTCACAACTACCCCTATTCCACCTGTATTAGTAATGTTAACCCTGTTATGGTCTTTATCTAAGATTACTTCAAGTTTTTCTTGTGCTGCTTCTGCGTAGAGTCTTTGGGCTTCGGTTGCGAGTGTCTGAGTTCTGAGGAGGTAGAGGTACATGGTTATGAATACGGCGCTTAGGATAGAGATCGCGATAAAGGTCATGAACATGACTGATACGGCCTTTCTACTCGTCGACCGGCCCCGGGGCAAGTCACTAGATCAATTGAGACACGATATATAAGCGATGTCCAGCTGTAGCCGGGGGTCGCGATCAAAGGCCTGCAGGGAGCCGGAATCTTCTCGCCTCCTCCGTGGGTCAAGACTAAGTTGGTGGCCTTTGCGGCAATCATCAATACGTTTTTAGCTCCGAAAGCCTTAATCTCATAACCAGGTTCATCAACAGCGCCTACGCCGAACTTCGCCCTCACCACCTTCAAAATCCGATACAGAATCCGGATAACCATTGTAGAATACCCATGTGTTTGGAAACGTTAATTGAGAAGATTAAACTTCGAGTATGCGGCCGGCGGGATTTGAACCCGCGACCACCAGCGATCTGCCCCGTGAGGTGGTTGGCAGGCTGGCGTCCTACCAGACTAGACTACGGCCGCCGATCCTCGAATATGCTTCTTGGTTATTTAGGCTTTACGCTGGATTTCTTGGGGAAGTTCTCGTTTCAGGCTTTCTCGAATCTGGATCTTAGCTCCCTTAATACTTCCTCGAGGCTTCTGTACTGCTTTCTCCTGAGTTGTTTTAGGATTACGCTGGCCGGAACCCTGGTTTCCCGATCTATGTCTATGAGTTTCCATCCATGCTTTCTAACGAGCTCCTCCTTGGTCATAGGGAAAACGGCGTCGGCCAATACCTCTGCTAACGAATCTATTCCATAGCTCTTGGTAACGCTTGGAAGTTCCCCGGTCTTTACAAATCTCTCCATCCGCGCGGCGTCGAGATACATGTTTATCCCGTGGAAGCTGAGGTAAAC
>QMUP01000122.1 GCA_003660635.1 Candidatus Wolframiiraptor sp. | reverse complement strand
ATAGAACTAACTAACGACTAATCAAGTCTTTTGAATTTTAAAAGATTAGTCCATTAAAAAGCTTTTTATGCTTGAGTACTCCTTATATCAAGAAAGAATAGGGAAATTGGAGATGAGGGAAAAATAAAATTGTTTTTAATTATTAGCTGATTAACTAAAAACTTTATCAATGAAAGGAGTTAGAGGATGGTCAGGAATCTAATTGGAAATGCTTATCGAGGGAAGGTTATTTCTCTTTTTATAGTTTTTGTATTTATATTAAGTGGGTTTACTATAATTCCAGATTTTGGCTTAAATGAATCTTGCTATGCACGAGAAAGAAAGGTATCAAATTATGAACGACCTTCTTTTGTAGAATTAGCCAAAAAAGTTAATCCTGCAGTAGTAAACATTCGAACCATAAAGGTGATTAAAGGCAGAAGCAGGGTATTTCGTTATTATTTTGGGCCCAATTTCCCCCGGGACTTTTTTGGAGACGACTTCTGGGAACGGTTCTTTGGAGAACAGCCAGAACGGGAATACAAGGAGCAGAGCCTGGGTTCAGGATTTATCATCAGTGAAGATGGATACATCCTCACCAATAATCATGTGGTCGAGGGGGCGGATAAAATAAAAGTTCGCCTTTCCAATGAGAAAGAATATGAAGGCAGAGTGGTTGGCAAAGATTCCAAAACCGACATTGCTTTGATAAAGGTTGAAGCTGATGATAACCATTTACCCACCGTCAAATTGGGAGACTCTGATTCTTTAGAGGTGGGGGAATGGGTTATGGCGATTGGAAACCCTTTCGGACTGGAACACACGGTCACCGTGGGGGTGGTAAGTGCAAAGGGCAGGGTTATTGGGATGGGGCCCTATGATAATTTTATCCAGACCGATGCTTCAATCAATCCGGGAAATAGTGGTGGTCCTCTCATCAACACCAAGGGTGAAGTGATTGGAATAAACACCTCGATCTTTACTCCCAGTGGAGGAAATGTGGGGATTGGTTTTGCTATTCCTATCAATATGGCAAAAGAAATCATCCCGCAGCTAAAAGAAAAAGGACGGGTAGTGAGAGGATGGCTTGGAGTTATGGTTCAAAAGGTTACTCCCGAGCTGGCTGAATCTTTTGGACTTAAGGAGGGTAAAGGTGCTTTAGTGGGAAAGGTTAACGAAGGAAGTCCAGCTGAAAAAGCAGGAATAAAGCAAGGAGATATCATAATCAAGTTTGACGGGAAAGAAATTAAGGAGATGAATGAGCTTCCTCGAATCGTAGCAAATACTCCCGTGGGTAAGAAAGTTGAAGTGGTTGTTTTTCGAAACGGAAAGGAAAAGGCCCTCAAGGTAAAAGTAGGAGAAATGCCCGAAGAAAAAGAGATCGCTTTTGAAAAAGAAAAGGAAAAAAACCTAGGGATGACAGTTCAAGAATTAACCCCTGAATTGGCAAGTCGTTTAGGTCTTTATGATGAAGAAGGAGTAATAGTAAGAAGGGTTGAACCAAATGGACCAGCTGATGAAGCCGGAATCAGGAGGGGAGATATCATAAAAGAAGTGAATCGAAAACCCATAAAGAACATGGATGACTTTTTAGAGGCGATTGAGAAAGCAAAACCAGGTGAAAACATCCTCCTTTTTATCAAACGAGGTGAAGATACCCTTTATCTGGTTCTGAAACCAGAAGAGAAGGAATAAAAAGGTGAAGAAGAACCAAGAACTACTTTGAAAGGAGAAAGAAAATGAGTGAAATTATTGATATTCATGCTCGGGAGATATTGGATTCGCGTGGAAACCCCACCGTAGAAGTAGATGTTATTTTAGAAAGTGGGGTTTTGGGAAGAGTACAGATACCTTCGGGAGCTTCAACTGGGGAAAGAGAAGCCATAGAGCTTAGAGACGGAGATAAAAAACGCTATCTGGGAAAGGGAGTAAAAAAGGCGGTTTATAATGTTAATGAAATCATGGCTCCTAAGATTATCGGTCTTGTTTCCACGGAACAGAATCTTATTGATAAAAGGATGATTGAGCTTGATGGGAGTGAAAACAAGGGAAATTTAGGGGCTAATGCTATTTTAGGGGTATCATTGGCGGTTGCTAAAGCGGCGGCAGAAGACCTTTGTATACCATTATATCGTTATCTTGGAGGGGTGAATGCTCGGGTTCTTCCCGTACCAATGATGAATATCTTAAATGGAGGAGCTCATGCAGATAATAATGTAGACATTCAGGAATTTATGATCTTACCGGTGGGGGCAGAAAGTTTTTCTCAAGCTCTCCAGATGGGTGCCGAGGTGTTTCATAATCTGAAAAAGGTTCTTAAAGATAAAGGTTATAACACTGCCGTGGGAGATGAAGGGGGCTTTGCCCCTAACCTGAAATCCAATACTGAAGCAATTGAAGTAATCTTAGAAGGGATTGCTAAAGCAGGATATGAACCGGGTAAGGATATTTTTCTGGGAATTGATGCGGCAGCAAGTGAGTTTTATCGAGATGGCAAATACATTCTGAGCGCGGAAGCTAAGCCAGAAAAGTCTTCTGAAGAGATGGTTGATTTTTATAGTGAATGGGTAGAGAAATATCCGGTTTTAAGTATCGAAGATGGAATGGCGGAAAATGACTGGGAGGGTTGGAAGCTGCTTACTGAACGTCTCGGGGGAAAGATTCAGATTGTGGGTGATGATCTTTTTGTGACTAATACTAAAATTATTAAAAGGGGTATTGAAGAAGGCATTGCTAATTCTGTCCTTATCAAACTCAATCAAATTGGAACCCTTACTGAGACAATTGAAGCAATAGAAATGGCTAAAAAGGCTGGTTATACCGCAGTTGTTTCTCATCGTTCGGGTGAGACCGAAGATACTACCATTGCCGACCTGGTGGTTGCTTGTAATACCGGTCAGATAAAGACCGGTTCAATCTCTCGAACCGACCGGATTGCTAAATACAATCAACTCCTTCGAATTGAAGAAGAACTAGGAGAGACCGCTCAGTTTTTAGGAATGGAAGTATTTTATAATTTGAAAAAGTAATTAAGTATTGGTAGATAGTATTCAGTAAAGAGTAGTTAGTAGTCAATAATCATTAACCAATTATCAAACATCAATATACCTATGTTTCACATTGCCACTGAAGAAGAAATCAAATCGGGAAAAGTCACTGATGTATATTTCCAGAGGACCTTAGAAATCCTTAAAGCTCGGGGAATTAATAAAAGGGTAGTAGCTGAGATCTGGACAAAAGGATTACCATCTGACTGGGATTGGGCGGTTTTTGCCGGGGTTGAAGAATGTATTGAACTGCTTAAAGATATCCCCATTCATCTCAATGGTCTCCGGGAAGGTACAATTTTTTCTCCCTTTCAGCCCGTCTTAGAGATCGAAGGTTACTACCAGGACTTTGCCCTTCTGGAAACCGCTATCCTTGGTTTTATCTGTCAGGCGAGTGGGATCGCTACGGCTGCTGCCAGATGTAAAAAAGCAGCTGGAGATAGACCGGTGATCAGTTTTGGAGCTCGCCGGATGCATCCTTCCATATCACCAATGATTGAAAGAAGTGCTTTTATTGGTGGCTGTGATGGAGTTGCAGTAGTAAAGAGTGCTGAATTTATTGGTGAAGAGCCAGTAGGCACTATGCCCCATGCCTTAATTCTGGTTATGGGTGATACGGTGGAAGCTACCAAAGCTTTTCATGAGATTATTCCCGAAAAAGTTAACCGGGTCTCCCTTATCGATACCTTTGATGATGAAAAGTTTGCCGCAATGGAAGTAGCAGAAGCTCTTGGTAAAGACCTTTATGCAGTACGCCTCGATACCCCTTCTTCCCGAAGAGGTAATTT
>QMUP01000121.1 GCA_003660635.1 Candidatus Wolframiiraptor sp. | reverse complement strand
GGGATATCTGGGGGAGAAAGATAAGATGGACGCGATCTTCAAGGCAGTTGAAGATGTCATCGCCGATGGTAGACATGTAACATATGATCTTGGTGGGAGCGCGTCGACCTCGGAGATGGCGGATGCCGTTGCTAAGAGGGCTAAGGCGATAATCGAAGAGAGTTGAGGACTAGGTCTTCATCACCCTTATCGTTATCTCTTCGCCGTCTTTTACTTTTCCAAGTTTTTCTAGGCCTTCGACCACCCTGCCAAGGGGCTTAACATCGCTGTAGGCCACGGGTTTATCGCCTTTACTCATCGGGGTTGGGCCGAAGAATAGGCAGAGGCTGTTTCCCTCGGGCCAGTAGGCGACCTCCCCGACCTCCATTAAGGTTCGTTCTCCCTTCAGCCCAAGCTTTACGGGAAGTTCAAAGTAGATTTCTTCTCCCCATCGATTTGCCTCGGATTTGAATGGGGACTTTTCCACGAGCTTCTCCAACTCATCGACATCGCCGAGAACGCAGACAGCCCTCACGCCGCCGCTAAATTCCAGTTCAACTCGATATGGCATAAGCGGTCAAGTGGTTTTCTCCTCAACGGCTTTTAAGTTTTAGGATGAAACTCCTTATTTCCTGAACGACTTGTTTGGGTGCCTCGGAGTGCGGTGAGTGGCCGGCGCCCTCTATGACTAGGAACCTACTTCCAGCTATCGCCTGACTCAGTTTAACACCATCCTCTAGTGGAGTGAGCTTATCGTCGGATCCCCATATTATCAGGGTCGGGACTTTTATCGCCTCGAGGTCTTCGGGTGAAAGCGGCTTTGAGATGGCGTTGAGGGATGAGAAATAAGCCCTTCGAAAACCCGGGTCCTCGAGCATCCGCAAAGATTCTTCCAGACGCGTTTCATCGAGCTCTCCCAGCCTGCCTAACACGCATTCCCGATAAAACTTCTTCAACCGATCCATGTTCCATCCGTCTCCCATGTATTCCCTGATCTTCTTGGCAGCGGTTTCACTCAATCCTGCTGCATCGATTAAAACCAATGCCTCCACCTTCTCCGGACACTTCAGATAGGTCTTTATCGAGATCATCCCGCCCATGGAGTGGCCTACTAAAATTGATGGCTGGAAGCCTGTGGATTCCATAAAACGGCATGTGAACTCCGCGAAATAATCTATGGTATACTGTAGCTCGGGTTTATCCGACTGGCCGCATCCAGGTAGATCAACCGCGAGTATGTGAAAACTCTTGGAGAGTTCGTCGAATACTTCCTCCCAACTCTCAATCGACCCTCCAAGCCCGTGGATCAGCAGCAACCTAGGCGCCTCGATCTCGCCGGATTCTTTACAATGAATTCTCAGCCCGTCGATCTGGAGAAATCGCTCTATCATAGGAGGATGCACTTCTCTTTCTCTTTGAGCGGCTTCTGATAAGTCTTGTCAAATCCCGCGTCACTCCTGATTGAAAAAGCGTGGGATAACGCTTAAGGTTCGGGAGGGAGAACAAACCGGCGTGGAGTCGAGGATTCAGCGGCTCGAAGCCCTGAGAAAGGAAGTTGAAGGATGTAGGAAGTGCCCGCTGTGGAGAACCCGTAAGAACCCGGTCTTCGGCGAGGGACCTCCTGATGCAGAGATAATGTTGATCGGACTCGGCCCGGGGAGGCAGGAGGATCTCCAGGGTAGGCCCTTTGTCGGAGCTGCGGGGAAGTTTCTAGATCAGCTTCTGGAGGTTGCGGGATTGAGGAGGGAGGAGGTTTACATAACGAATGTGATGAAGTGTTTTCTCCCAGAGAACAGGGCCACGGATGATGAGATCAGGACCTGCACCCAATACCTAGATCAGCAGATCGAGATAATTCAACCGAAGGTAATCGTGACCCTGGGAAACGTGGCGACGAACTATATCTTCGGAAAATTTGGGTTAAAGCCCGAGGCCATGGAGAAGGTTCACGGGAAGATCTTCGAGATCTCAACCCTCATCTTCCAAGCACATTTAATCCCCATGTATCATCCGGCATCCGCGCTGAGGAACCCGCCGCTGAGGGGGACGCTGATCGAGGACTGGAGGGAGTTCGGCCGGTGGCTGAGGGAACTGAGGGTTGTATGAAAACTTAATTAGGGCTGATTCCCGAGCCATTGGAGATGAGGGTTAAGGCGAAGTTCTTCGCGATGTTGAGGGAGCTCGTGGGGGTCGGGGAGGAGGAGTACGAGGTAGAGCCGGGGACGACTGTTCACGACCTCCTGTTTAAACATGTCCCCCAAAAACATCGCAATATTTCAGATCTATGGGCCAAGAAGGTCTCGGATCTACTCCACGAGCGCCACGGAATCTACATCATAATCGTAAATGGTTATCGAGTTGATCTTAGCCAAGAACTCAAAGATGGGGACGTAGTTGCGATCTTGCCGCCGGTGGGCGGGGGTTAAATCCTTTATTCCAGTTCGCTGACCCAATATTCTTCGGATGTTGTGATCTCCTTCTTCCAGATCGCCGCCTCCTTCTTCATCCTCTCAACTGCGTCCCTTAACGCCTTGAAAACGTGATCCCTACGGTCTCCCGCGACGATTATGTAGACTATGTCTTCTCCTACTTCGAGTTCCCCCACGGCGTGATGTATCCTGACATCAATTATCCCGGGTTGCTGAAGGATCTCCTCCGCTATCTTCCTCAGGCTCTTAACAGCCTCCTCCTCGTATGCCTCTATGTGTAGCCGCTTAACCTCCCCGCCTTTTATCGCGTCCCCTCGCACTATCCCAATGAAGCAGGATATCGCTCCAGCCTTCTTAAGCTCCGGATTCTCCCTAACCTTTTTCAGTAGGTCGACGAGCGTTATCTCTCCTTTTCCGTGGATCCCGACGCTATAATGCCCCATTCACTCATCCTCCTAAGGCCAAGGTCACCACGACTACCTCATCTCCGGGGTTAACTGGTTCCTCCAGCTTTCTCGGAATGGGAACGCCGCCGCATAGGCATGTGAAGGAGTCGAGGAGTGATTCCCCAGGGGATCCGCAGAACCGTTCCTCTAAACAATTGAGCAAGTCGCGGTATCTAGAGCCATCCGGCAGATCTATTAGCTCTACATCACCCTTAGAATGGAAATACTCCGCAATCCTCCCAGGCACAAACTTAACCTTGACTCTCATAGACATCAACTCCAGCCAGCAGATTCTCCGCGAGAACCTTTATGCGTATTCTATTTAATTATTTTTCGACAGAAATTATTGAGGAGAACGCGGGAGAGAGAATTAGAAAACTGATGCTTATTCCTTCCTTTCTTCCCGTGAGTCCCTCCAAGAACGTGATCCTACTCATCTAGTTAATTCGCCACTTCGCTGTTTTATCGCGTTTCTCCGATGACATGTTCGGATCTGACTTCGTAACTTCAAGTTTACTGATTATCCCTTGAACTGATGAAGTCATAGAATTGGCCGTTTCGCTGTCAAGGTGTATTCCGTATTCGGATTTAGACCGCTTCCGGAAATACCGCCGATTTTTGAGTCCATGATATAAGAAGCCTTGGTGTCATGTTATTGGTATTATTTTCGGCGTTGGGGTTTCTCCGGTTGGGTCTTGCTGAACCGCGTATAGGGGTGTTCTGGGCTTAATTCCGTATAGGAGAATGCCTCCATGTCTTCTCACGATTTTTAGGTGTATGTCGGCTAGGGGTGCGAGCTTCTCAGAGACCCCGGGTCTCGTGGGTTTGAGGAACCATATCATCAGGTGGTGGCGAACCCTTACATAGTCCTGCACCATAGCTAAGTAGTCGATAACTTCTTCACCGCCTAGGCGTATCGCCCTGTCTACCCCGACGCCGATTAGCCCCCTCTTCCCGGCTTCCTCAGCTCG
>QMUP01000120.1 GCA_003660635.1 Candidatus Wolframiiraptor sp. | reverse complement strand
TAACGCCTTTTGGACGACTCTATACCACCTTCTCTGACTCTCTGGGATATTTTGATCTAAACTCTTCGGTTTATACCACCGCACCCTAATATCCCTAAGACATCCTATGACCTCGCTCTGGATTCCCCTTCTCTTCTTACATATCCAATGCGATGTCTCCGGCACAACGTTGTCTCTGCATTCGGGATGTGGGCACCTAGCAGTTTCATAGCTGAGATTCCATTCCTTTAGAACTGATGGATACAGGGATGAGAAGTCTAGGACCGTCACGTTAAAGTGTACTCCGGGAACTGGATTGACGACTATGGCACCGCGGTATTTCTTACCTTCTATTACGGCTTTAGTGGAGATTACGCCTTTCTCCTCCATCAGCTCATCATGTCTCGGTATCAGGCAACCTCGCTTTCTATGCTCGAAATAGAGGAGGCTTTTAATCCAACCGGATACGCCGTGCCTGCATACATCTTCGATAGGCATCTTACTTATTCTCGATAGAACCACGAGTAATTTCAACAATAATTCGTTATCTGATGTAAGGAGCTCGTGGACTAGGAGGGCGTCTTGGAAGCAATACCTCGCGAGTTCTTCACCTGTCAATTCCCCTATGGGCTTCTCTATCTCGATCTTACCCTTTCCCAATATAGCCTGCGCGATGGCCTCCAAAGTATGCTCTCTATACTTGTTATCAAAGGCGTAAACTTGAACGCTCTTATTCATGAAGAGTTTATAGAGATCGATATGTATCCCGCGTCTCAGGGATGCGCCTTCTCTTCCTAAAGTTATTGGAATTTGCTCCTTAGGTATTTTTAGGACCTCACCCCTGTGTCTCAGATAGGGCATGTCGAAGTCGTCGCCATTAAAAGTCGCCACTACCGGATAGCTATCAATAACCTTGAAAACATCCCTTAACATTTGGACCTCGTCTTCATACACTTTAACGTCAAATTGATCGCTCCGGGGCTCCTTAAACCCGGGAGTTTTAAGGAGATATACTTCTCTCCTCCCATCGCTGCCAACTAACGCGACGGCTATTACCTTATCCCTGGCCTTACTCGGTGAAGGAACCCTCGTGGCAACAGGTGATAACACTTCGATGTCCAATGAAAGGTGTTTGAATTTCGGCTGCGCCGCCTCTAAGAGGCTTACCCATCCTGATAGAAGTTTTTTCTCTTCTTCGGATAAATCCCCGAATACGGCCTCGATTTTCTTCTTTACCTCTTCCTCGCTGGGCGCGGCCTCTAGGAGCCTTCCATCCATTAAGTAGTATGGCGCACATGGTGTAAGCCTCATATCATATAGATAGCAGAGATGATATGGGATATCGGCTTCCCACGCTTTTATTTTCTCCCTTATGGAATTACTGCTTCCGCCTATTGCCAGGGGATCGCTCGCTATTATTTTAGTCAGCTCGATCTCCCGATCCCTCAATAGATCATATTTCCTCTCTCTAACTAAATCGACGACTCCCGGCAGCTTCATCTCCTTAACTTTTTCTGGTGGCTCCTTTACATAGCAGTAGGGTTTGTGGCCGCTTTCATCGTAAACGATTTTGACTTCTTGTGTTTCGGCGTTTAATAATTTGAGATAGGCTTTCCCCGTCTTACCATCATAGCTACACCCTATTAAGAAGAATAGATCGCTTTGAATGTGATCTTCGAGGCTCGTCTGTCCCATTCCCAATTAAATTGGATAAAGGGCAGTAATTTAGAGTTTTGGATAAGGAAGATTAAAGTTAAGACTCCTTAGATAAAAAATTGGAGCGCCAAACATGCGGATCGAGGAAACTGCCGAGGCGGTGGCTTTAGCCTTTCTCGCCATTAAAAGGCATTTAGAGGCCGAGATCTCGTTAAAGGCGGGTCTTTATCAGGTCGCGAAACCCAGGAAGCCGGGCGTAAATGTCTTGAGATTAGCCAGGAGATTACTCCATATCTATGCGGTTGAGGAGAATAGAATTAGCCCAGTATTGGACGAGATTTTAATGGGAGGGGAAGTTACAGAAGACTCTAAGATCCTTCTTAAATTATTAATCTCCGGGTTACTGGCGGGTCTGGATTTAGGAGACCTCGAGAAATTAGTAATGACCCTAAGGAGAGTATTAAAGAGCCTTTGGCCTGGCGACGTAGAACCCTGGATAGGGATTGTTAGAGCAATTAGTCGGAGGGCTGTTGAGATTCCAAAATTAGAGAATTATCCCCCTTGGTTCATCAAATTTCTCTACAGGATCTTGGGCCGAGAGGAGGCACACGAACTCATGAGGTTTCAAGATGAAAGGAAGCCTGTGATGTATGCGGTTTTGAACACGTTAATGTCGCAAACCAGCGACCTCTTAAGTGAGGTGGAGAGAGCTGGAATCGATCTCGAACCAGATCCAAGGCTTCCGGGGATCTATGTCGTGAAAATGGTTGAACAGACTAGGAAGCTTGTGAAGCTTATCAAGAGGGGGATCCTTCTAATCCAAGATTTCTCAAGTTACTACGCTGTTTACTCGGCTGGACTAAAACCTGAAATGAGGGTGTTGGATGTTTATGCAGCCCCGGGAGCGAAAACTGTCTTGATGGGGATTCAGATGAGAAATAGGGGGCTAATCGTATCGGTGGATTCTTCTCTTGAAAGAATTAGCACTCATCTTAAGAGAGTTAGAAAAATAGGACTTAAGATCGTGGAAGACGTCGCCGCCGACGCAACAATCCCATTGCCTTTCAACTTTAAGGCCGATGTGGTCTTACTCGACCCTCCCTGCAGTTCTACAGGACTTTTTTGGAGAGAGCCCGCCTACAGATGGATGATTAAACCCAGGCACATAAGGATGTTCGCAAAACTTCAAGCCAAGATGTTGGAAAACTCCGCGAAACATGTTAGGGAAAACGGTCTTCTAATATACTCTACCTGCAGCATCTCTCTGGAGGAAAACGAGATATTACTGGAAGACTTCCTAAAACGCCATCCAGAGTTCAAATTAGCTGAGGTAGAACCCGCCCTTGGATCGGGTGGATTACGGGGTTTCTCTGAGGCGAGAAGACTTTATCCACATAGAGATCTATGTAATGGATTCTTCATCGCGAAACTTGTGAAG
This sequence comes from Candidatus Wolframiiraptor sp., assembly GCA_003660635.1. Taxonomy (GTDB): domain Archaea; phylum Thermoproteota; class Nitrososphaeria_A; order Caldarchaeales; family Wolframiiraptoraceae; genus Wolframiiraptor. The sequence continues at coordinate 754 of QMUP01000120.1, read as the reverse complement.
AGGTGGTAGATGCCGCTAATAATGCTTCATAAACCGCGTAAACAGCGTTCGCCGCGCTTTCACCGCTATCAAAAAGCGGATTAACTTCGACAACATCCACCCCTGCCAATTCTTTTCCGGAAACGATTCTTATCAATTGAAATAGATGAATCGGCGTGATCCCCCCGGGTTCGGGGTTTCCAACACCCGGTGCGTAGGCTGGATCTAATACATCGATATCTATGCTTACGTATGTTTTGTCGAAACCTGAGACGATTTTGGAAACTTTTTCACGGCATTCTCGGAAATATTCATTTATTTCGAGACTCGTAATGATTTTTATTTCATTTTCTTCAGCGCATTTAAGCTCTTCTCTCGTGTACGCCCTAGCTCCGATGATAACTATCTCCGGAAACTTCCGCTTCTCCACCAGCCTCCTTAGCCAAGTAGTGTGATTCACACGCGTGTCCATGTACTCGTCTCTTAGATCGAGATGCGCATCAAATATAATCAAGAGAGCATCTTTAGGGATTTTTGATGCCGCCGCTAAAGTGAGCGTGTGCTCTCCTCCGAGGGCCACCGGAACCTTCCCTTTCATCGTGATTTTCTCAACGACCGCCTCCACTCGCCTCAACATCACTTCAACACTATTTGTAAGGGGTAGATCACCAAGATCCACTAACTTAATCAACCGCTCCTCGGGTACCTCCAAATTTTCAGACATAATTCTCAAGAAGGTCGGCGCGAACCTTGATCCTGGTCTGTAACTCGCCGT
>QMUP01000119.1 GCA_003660635.1 Candidatus Wolframiiraptor sp. | reverse complement strand
CTTAAGTTAACTAGGGAATACATCCTGAGAGGCCTCGATCGATTACTGATCCTTAACGCGGCACCACAAGAGGTCAGAGCCGCGCTGGCAAGTCAACAGGTGAGGGATCTAATCGCCGAAGAAGAGGCATTAACCCTGTCCACGCATATTCTCTATATCAAGTTGGGAGTGACCCTTGGTAAAGCATTTGAGAGGGTTGGAGAAGAATTCGAGGCCATATCCAGGGATATAAAAGTTCAGCCCCTACCCTGGAAAAGGTTAACGGAAGTCAAACTCGACATACTGTCAAGAAAAGAATAAAGAATAATCGGCTCATGGAATATCTACGAGCCTTCGTTGCGATGCCTCAAGTTCATCTAATAGCCCTTTTTCTACCGAGATACCGGCATTTTTCAAGGCCATTATCACCGCGCCGATTACCGGTTTAAACCTGGGCTCTATGAGATAAGCTCGGGGGAGTCTTTCTTTAATCATCGAGCAAAATAGTCCACGTATTAACTCGCTCTTGAAAACCCCGCCGGCTGACGCTAATGGAAACTCGAGGCTGATCATGTTTAACTTACGCGCTACGGCTTCCACTAAATTCACAAGCTCGCCTACAGCCGACTCAACTATCTTTCTTGCAACATGATCCCCTTCTTCCGCCGCTTGAGTTACGATTGGCGCCAACGCCGCTATAGCAGAGGTATCTATGGGCTTTACGTAGAGTTTGGGCATAAGCTCCTCGGGAATTTCCACTCCAAAATGATCCAAGACGCGGCGTGTTAGCACCGTCCTCTCTCCCCTGCCATCGAGAGCCCTCACGGCGGCTCTTAGTGCTTGATGGCCTAGATAGAAGCCGCTTCCCTCATCGCTCATCAGGAAGCCGACGCCGCCCGCCTTATGCACGTCCCCTCGGGCATTCTTGCCGATTGCGAAAGACCCTGTACCAGCATAGACTACTATGCCTTCGCCGCCCCCGAGCGCTCCTTCCAGCGCGATTCTAGAATCTGTCACCACGAATACTCTGGATATCCCCGATTTCTTCTCGATGAGAGACTTTACCAGTTCTCGGGATTTAATCGTTTCAAGCCCGGTGGATCCGAAGACCACGCATGCGAGATCTTTAAACTCGCAGACCCCACGCATGGCCTCACTCAGAGTCTTCACCATAATTTCCGCCGCCGCCTCATAACCCATCGTGAACGGATTAACTCCGGGACCAATACCACGACCCAAGAGCCGACCCTTAAAATCTATGATTATGCTTTTGGTGGAGGTAGCGCCGACATCTACTCCTCCTACAAGGCTCAAGTTCAGACCTCCTCTGAAGATCTCTATATTAAGGGCCAGAATAAAATGCTTCTCGTAGATGGGCTGGCGAGAAAAACTAAGAGAATTTCTAGATAGGACTAGAGGGGGGCTGATAGTTTCATGCCAATCCGAGGAGGGAACACCGTTCCATAAAACCGAGTTTATGGTGGCATTTGCATTAGCCGCGAAGATGGGAGGCGCCGTTGGAATTAGGACGAATGGCCCTAGATACATAAGGGCTATTAGGAGGGCGGTGGGGTTGCCGATAATAGGGATCTATAAGAGGCGATATCCCGGATACGAAGTCTATATAACTCCAACTAGGAGAGAAGCTGAAATAGTCGCGAAGGCAGGAGCCGACGTAATCGCGATAGATGCCACCAATAGACGGAGACCGAGAAACACCGAACTTGGAGAGCTTATTCACTACATCAAGGATGAGTTAGGGTTGCCGGTGATGGCCGATATCTCAACGCTAGAAGAAGGACTCAAGGCTCTAGAGTTAGGCGCGGATATAATCGCCACAACCTTAAGCGGCTATACAGAGTATACAAAGGACAAACTCAGAGAGGGACCAGACCTAGAACTCGTCAGGAAACTTACCGCGGAGATAAACGCCCCGGTTATAGCTGAGGGCAGGTACTGGTATCCCAACGAGGTGTGTGAGGCCTTGAAAGCCGGAGCACACGCGGTAGTAGTCGGAACAGCCATAACCAGGCCACATAAGATAGTAGAAAGATTTGTCCAAGAAATCAAAAAACAACTCACATGAAAGTCATATATGGGGCCGGCCGGATTTGAACCGGCGACCTCCGCCGCTTCCCCGCCAATTACCTTGGCCGTGAGGGCGGCTTAATGCCTAGCCTCTCCAAGGAGGCTGGCGTCATTCCGCTAGACCACGGCCCCTTACTATTTTTGGGAACAGGCGTTAAATGAATTTTCATCTGTTTCCTCTTTTTAGGATGCTACCGCTTTATCTCTCTACGCTTCCATCTAAGGTTGTAGCTCCTGCATTTCCTGCATTTCTCGGCTGTCGGCGCGTTCCTAGCTCCACACTCCCTGCATATTTTATAGTATAGCCTCCGCCTCTGAGCTATTTGGAGGAGCGTCATGTCCCTGATTGGCATACCGAGTTGTCAGAGGAAAGCCAAAATATAGCGATTACCCTTATCCTTAATCAGGTTGAATTAGCTGTGTCTTCTGATTCCCGGGAGAATATATTTATGATGGAATAAAATATGTCTATCCGCCCACGGAGCGTGTGAGAAATGGCGGAAAGCGAGGTTCCAACTGTTTTGGTAGGGAAGAAGCCGCTGATGAATTATGTCTTCGCCTGTCTAACGACTCTCCAAGGAGGCGCCAACCAGCTGCTGATCAAGGCCAGAGGCAGGGCCATAAGCAGGGCGGTCGACGTCGTCCAAGTCCTCCAGAGAAGATTCTATAAGGACTTGAAGATCGCGGACATCAAGCTGGGAACCCAGGAGCTGACAGGGCCTAATAACCAGCCGGTGAGCGTCAGCACAATCGAGATCCTGCTAAAGCGATAGGAATCAAAAACTCATACCCTTATTTCCATAATCCTTTTACCCCCCACTAGTTAAGGATTAAAAAATCCGTGGGCAGAAAAATGATAGTAGAGGTGGGTAGGTGGACCTTCCACTTTGCTCCTTCGACCTGAAGACGGGAATCTTCTGTCCCCGCTGCGCCGAAAAGCTACGGAGGGGTCTCTACACCGAGCTAGATGTTAAGGTGATGAAAAAACTATTAGAGCTCGAGAAGAAGTTCACAAAGCTCCAGAAAGCAGGCTATGTCAGCACGGTCGACGGCGAAGACACGATATTCATAGTGCTCAAGGAGGGTAGTCTTAAAGACCTAGACTTCAGAGAGCTTTCCCAGCTCAGAAAGATCCTAACAAATGAATTGGGAAAACCCGTCCGAATACTGGAAGATGCCGCAGACCCCATTAAGTTCATCGAAAGAATAGTTGCCCCCGCGAGGGTGATAGCCGTTAACAAGATATGGCTTCCAGACGGCTCCGAAGAAACAAGAGTGATCCTAGATCATGAAAGAAACCTAAAAATGAAATGCGAATCTCTAATACGCGTCGTCGAAAAAGTCAAAAAGATGAAACTAAACGTGGACTTCGAAAAGAAGTGGAGAGGCACTAGGAGATTCAAAAAAACAAGAGAGAAAACAGCGATCACCCGAACTGACATCATCAAAAAACAGCCCCAGCTCAAAACGGAATAAAACTCATGATGTCTGTTTGTACTTAATAATGGGTGTTGTTAAAAGAATATTCCTATAGACGCTAGCTCCTAGAAGTATATGGTCTTTTAATCTTTCAGCTCCTGTCGAAGTTTTTCTCGAAGAGAATCTGGCAATGGTCCCATGCGGTCTAGTCTCGATTTCATCATATTGAAAGCATTTAACACTTTATCGTATTGTGGGAGGGACGTGCTGATGGCTAGTAAACGGGTGTGTAGTCCGTGTTTTTGCAGTTCCTTCCTAATGTTGTTTACGTGTTCTCTAAAGGTCTTTTCCGACAG
>QMUP01000118.1 GCA_003660635.1 Candidatus Wolframiiraptor sp. | reverse complement strand
GTGATCAGGTACCGATTCGTCCTCCTTATCACAAGCCGGGGGAGGGCTGATTTAACGAGCTTCAAGAGCTTCCTGTAGTCTGTTAAGCCCAGTCTTCTTCACCTTGGGGGAATTCTCTTTAGGATGCTCACATCAACGGCCTCCTAATCAACTTGTTTTGCTCTAGATACTCCATCATCGCCGCTACTGATTTGAATGCGCCCGCCTTAACCATCTTGTAGATCTTGCGATAAACGGTCTTCGTTATGAGCTTCTTATCTCTCAGTTGTCTGAGCTTCTTCCTCTGAGCCCTGACCTTCATCATCCAGAGCTCTTTCCTCGAGATTCTACTGTATTTGGCTCCCTTCCTGCTTCCAGGTCCGCGTTTCTTTTTCCGCTCCCTCGCCCTCGCCTTACTTATTCCCTTCTTCTGTTCCTTGTAGATAGCTCCATCCCTTATCAGCCTTCTAATATCCTCTCGTGTTATCGCCTCCATGATCTCGTCGAGTCTCTCGGTATCGAACTTGACTCGGTGGACTCCGCACTTCAATATGTCGGCGGCAATCCTCTTCTGGAAGTCTAGTTTAAGCGGCATCAGCTCCTCCCTCCTCCTTTATCTCTTGAGCCTCTTCACCCCGCTCCTCCAACTCGGGCTCCACGATCTCTACTTCTTCCTCGGCCGTCTTTGTAATCATCGGCGGGTTAAGTATCTTAAGCCCGAGCTTCTTGGCCTCTTCGACTATCATGATCCGCTTCTTCATCCCGACTGACCCGGCGATCCTGATGGCGTGAATGTTCGGGTCAAGTCCTTGAAGGTCTTCCGGTCTATAGACGAGGACTTCCCTGTATCCGCTTGGATGGAGTCCGCGGTATTTTCTCGGCGTCCTATATCCGACTTTTACGAGCGGCGGCCATCCCTTGACTTGGAGCCTCATCTTGCTATCTTTACCCTTTGGTTTCCTCCAGTTCGGCTTTAGCCTCACATATCTCCAGCTTTCCTGTCTGACGAATTCCGGCCGCTTAAGCTTAAGCTCCCTCACCCATCTTGGGATCTTTATCGGGCTCACTCCCAACCCACCTTCTTTTCATAAATGTATATGCCATCCAAGAATTTCCTCAGATCCTTTCTCCGGATCTTTGTCGCCTGTTCGATGTTTGCGGCGGTTTGACCCACGGCCTGTTTGTCGATTCCCTTGACGATCACGTCGTCTCCTCTAACCTCCACCTTCGTCCCGTCTCCGACGATCTTAGCGGTCCTCGGGAATCTTTCACCGATGAAGTTCTCAATTATGACCGTGTCTCCTTGGACCTTGACCGAGATCGGGAAGTGTGAAGCGACGATCTTCAGCTTATACATGAATCCTTGGGTGACTCCCGTTATCATGTTTTTGATCGTCGAGCTAATTGTCCCGATCATCGATTCAGCCCTTCTGCCCTTACCCAAGAACTTGACCAGAATCTTTCCAGAATCAAGTTCCAATTTCACGGCGGCGTGGCTTAGATCTTTCTCAAGCTCCCCAAGTCTACCCTTGACCCTTATCTTCGCCGGCGGCTCGACATGAACTTCTACTCCTTCGGGGATTTCGACCTCCGTGACGTATTCCTTTAGCGGCGTGGAGATCACCTCCTCAGTAGACGTATCCAAGTAGCTTCCCTCCTAAACCTCGTTCTCTAGCCTCTCTATGGGACATGACCCCCTTATTCGTGGTGACTATCAATATGCCAATATCTTTACTCGGGAGGTACTGGCGCTCCCACTTCTCATATTCATCTTTCCTCACGCTAAACCTCGGCCTAATCGGGGCGGCTCGATTGATCCTGCCTAAGAGCTGTATTCGGAATTTTCCGCCTCGTCCATCCTCAATATACTCTATCGCCCCAACATATCCATGTCTTTGGAGGGTCTTGAGTATCTCCCCTATGAGCTTCGAGGCGTAGTAGACGCACTCCCTATTCCGGACCGCCTCGTTGTTCTGGAGCGTCGTGAACAGCCCCGACACCAAGTCCTTGCTCATCCCTTCCGAGCCGACCATGTATTCCTTTTATAAGTGTTTTTCCAAAAGAGGGAAGCACATCTCTAGTGGAAGCGACATTAGGCTAAAATATCAAAAGTTTCAAAGCTTCCAGAAAACAAGCCCTCTAAACTCGCAAGTCCAAGAACATGTTATATAGAAAACTAAGGATGTTGTCGGTTATCCATGCGAGTTTAACCACAGCGGTCCCTGTCATCCGACACCCCGCTTTCCCAGCCTATTCCTTCCTAATGACCTCTCGACATCCTCGGATTTTATCTTTCTAAGAGCCCTGCCGAACGGTTGGCAAAATGTATAAATCTTCAATACTCGTTGTGAAGAAAAAACAATAAGTGAGGTAAACATGGAGGATCACGGAGAGAACGAGATAATAATATTTCAGCCGATGTCGCCATTATATTTCATCTTCCTCCTAGCTCTATCCACATTTCTCCTACCCTACTTAATCATCACAGGAATAATCCTTAGTCGCAGTCTGGGGGTCTCGCCATACCTTATTTTTATGATTTTTCTATGCTCCCTCTTCGGAAGTTATCTCAATATTCGAATTAAAGAGGTTAAATCTATCAGGCCGGTCACGTATTTCAGGGAGGTATACTTCTTCGGGGTAAGATGGCGTATACCGGAGATTATATACTGTCCCGGAAAAACGGTAATTGCCATAAATGTTGGAGGGGCTTTAATACCAATTCTCTTCTCAATCTACCTTCTACTTTTCTCTGTTCCCATCTACGGAAATCCTCTGGTTTCTTATGTAAAAATTCTTGTGGCCTTTATCGTGGTGACATTAGTTGTTCACGCATTTGCAAGACCAATAGAAGGGCTTGGTATAGCCGTGCCCTCGTTCATCCCACCTCTAATCTCTGCCACCATGGCTGCCATCCTCTTCCCCATATATGCGAAAACGAATCCATTCATCATCGCATATGTGGGAGGCACGCTCGGCACGCTCACCGGCGCCGACTTATTAAACTGGAAGAAGATACCGGAGCTTGGAGCCCCGATCGCGAGCATAGGCGGCGCAGGCATATTCGACGGCGTCTATATGACAGGGATCATGGCCGTCCTCCTCTTATGGCTGTTCATTTAACTCTACCTCGCCTGATTAACGATCCCTCTGCCGTAACATAGAAGTGATTGAAATACCCTAAAGCGGGCTCTATTCATAGACCTTGAACCCTAGGAGCGGGCCGATCTCGTTTATGCATCTCCTGCAGATGTAGAGGTTGTATTTCCTAATGACTCCGACGGTTGTCCCGCATCTCCTACATTTCACTACTCCCTTGCCGAATTTCCTGTCCTTCGGCGGTTTATGTTTCGCCATTTCCTCCTCTGAGGCTCGGTGGATGAGGCACCATATAAGTTTCATTACATCAGCGCGTTTTACTCCTCGATTATCCTGACTCCGAAGACATTTTTCATGAACTCTATTGCCTCTTCCCTCTTCACCTTATGCTTAGATCCGACCTTGCTTCTAGCCCTTCTCCTAAGAGCTACCCTGAGGCCTGGGCGTGATAAATGAACGCACACATCCATCCCAATTATTCCGAGTTCAGGGTCATATTTTGTTCCAGGGATATCTAGGTGCTCCTTTATCCCAAATGAAAAGTTTCCATTCTCATCAAAGCTGGAAGCCTTCAGGGTGCTGTTAACGGCCTTAAGGGCCTTTTCCAAGAACTCTATAGCCTTCTGTTTTCTCAGGGTGACCCTCACGGCTATGGGCTGCCCCCTGTAGATGCCGAAGCCCTTAATCGTCTTCTTGGCCTTCCTGAACTGAGGCTTCTGACCGGTGAGGTTCTCTATTATCTTAGCGGCCTTTTCAAGCCTGGCGCCGGCCGCGCCGATGCAGGAATTGACCACTACCTTTTCTAT
>QMUP01000117.1 GCA_003660635.1 Candidatus Wolframiiraptor sp. | reverse complement strand
CGGTAAGCGAATCGACTTCGTCTATGAAGATAATAACAGGCTTTCCAGAGCTCTCATATTCCCTGGCGGTTTTGAAGATCGCCGAGACGTTCTTCTCGGATTCCCCGAGCCACTTAGACATTATTAAAGACGCGTCGACGTGCATGAAAACGGCGTCGATCTCGTTTGCAACGGCTGCCGCCAACATGGTTTTACCACATCCGGGTGGTCCAAAGAGAAGAATGCCGCGTGGCCATCCTAAGGGGAAGAGGTCGGGTCTCTTCATCGGATATATTATGCTTTCCATTATCGCCCTCTTCGCCTGTTCCAGTCCGATGACGTCGTCCCATTTAATCGGCGGCGGGTTCTCGATGACGTATTCCTCGGCGGCTTCCGGGATCTTCTCCGTCTTTTGAACCCCTCCTTCATAGACTCTCTCATTAAGAGCCTCCATCCTCTCTCGATACTGCTTCTGCTTCTCCTCGTAGATCCTCTTCATTAACGGGTCGTCTGTGAGCTGGATGAGTTTTTCCAAAAGGTAGATTGCCTCGCGGTATTGCTGCGCGGCCTCCTTCTTCATCCCGATCTTATCATATTTCACGGCAGCCCGGGCGCGTTCAGCAGCCAATTTTTCCAGTTCCTTCATAGCTCAGCGGATCGTGTTGCACATTCTGATCTAAAATCTGTATCCTTGGCGGCAGGGGCGCCCAATACTTGATTATATCACATGACATTATCTGGATATTCTCCTCACCGGCTTAGGTCACGGATCTTCCTTCGCCGTATAGAAGACCGCGCAGGTCAGGGTCCTCGCAACCCCTCGCATGGACCTTATCTTATCTATTACTAGGTCTCCTATCTCCTTCATAGAGGATCCCCTAACCTTTAGGAGGATGTCCCATTCCCCGGAGATCAGATGTGCTTCCTCAACGTCCTCCAGCATAGCCATTTGGTGGGCGAGGTTCTTCTGGGAAATGTCTGCCCCGGGCATGAAGGATACGAGGATGAAGGCGGTCGCCGTCTTACCCAGCTTCGCCTTATCCACCTTGACCGTGAACCTCTTTATGACCCCCATCTTCTTGAGCTTGTTTATCCTGTCCTGAACGGTGGTCCTAGGTATCCCGAGGGCCTCGGCGATCTTCGTGATATTCCTGGAGGAATCGAGTTCCAGCTCCCTTAAGATCATCAAATCCCTCTCATCGAGCTTACTCGGTTTTCTTGATCGTCTCATTTTTTGAAGATGTTCTGCATGCAACGTGTATAAGGTTTTCCCCCGCTTTAACGACAATCGACGATTGCCTATTCGACAAAATTTAAAAGGAGAGGCGCCGACAAGTCCACGAAAACGGATATGGCTAGGATAAATGGGGTCGCCATCCACGGTTATGGAGGCTATGTGCCTAGGTACAGGATAAAGGATGAAGAGATAGGTAGAATCTGGGGGAAAACCGCGTCTGAGCTCCCCGTGAATGAGAAAACCGTTGCAGGCCCCGATGAGGACGCCGCGACGATGGCGGTTGAGGCGGCGAGAATCGCGGTTAAAATGGCCGGCATAGATCCGAGGAGGATAGGCGCGATTCACGTGGGAAGTGAGTCGAAGCCTTATGCTGTTAAGCCCACGGGGACGATAGTCGCAGCCGCCATAGGGGCGGGGACAGGTCTCTTGGCCGCGGACCTCGAATTCGCATGCAAGGCGGGAACGGAGGCCCTCCAACTAATAACCGGATTGGTTGAGACTGGGCGAATTGAGTATGGGTTGGCAATCGGGGCAGATACCGCTCAGGGCAGACCTGGGGACGCACTTGAGTTCACGGCCGCGAGTGGGGCGGCGGCTTTCGTTGTTGGGAGAGCTGGAGGAGATGCAGCGGCCTCGATCGAGGCCTGGTGTAGTTATGTTACGGATACACCTGATTTCTGGAGGAGGCCACACGATAGGTATCCCATGCATGCGGCGAGGTTTACCGGCCAGCCAGCCTATTTTAGGCACATTATTGGCGCGGTTAAATCCCTCCTAGACAATGATGGTTACTCCCTCGATGACTTCGACTACTTCGTTTTCCATCAACCAAATGTCAAGTTTCCATTTGCTGTCGCAAAGTACCTCGGTATCGACCGTAAGAAAATTACGCCGGGAATAGTCACAGACGTCTTGGGAAACACGTATAGCGCATGCTCACTTCTAGGGCTCGTGAAGGTTCTAGACTCCGCCGAACCCGATCAATTAATTCTCTTAGCATCCTATGGATCGGGTGCTGGGAGCGACGCGTTCGTCATCCGAGTTCTTGATGGAATTTTGGAAAGACGGAGACGCGTCCGTGGATTAAGTTCATTCATAGATGACAAAATCTACGTCAACTACGCGTTGTATCTCAAGTTCAGGGATAAAATCTTAATGGGGTGAATTGTGGAGATGGGCAAAGTATTCGTGGCGGGAGTTGGGTTCACGAAGATCGCAGAACATTGGGATAAAAGTCTAGAGCAATTGATGGCGGAGGCTGCGGCGAAGGCCCTAGAAGACGCGGGTATCCCCTCCGTAAACTCCATTTACGTCGGAAATATGATGGGAGAAGCCCTACAAGAACAAGCACACCTAGGAACACTCCTCGCCGAAGACCTAGGATTAACAGGTATTCCCGCCTTCAGAATCGAGGCCGCTGAAGCCTCCGGCGCGGCAGCCCTCTACCAAGCTGCGCTCGATATACTTTCGGGGAGATCGGAAGCCGTCTTAGTGATTGGCGGTGAAAAATTATCGGATGGATTGAGTGAGGAGGTTTCCTCCGCCATGATGATGAGTGGCCGCCAAGAATACGAGGGCTTCATCGGAGCCGATTTCTACGCCATCAACGGCCTCCTCTATAGGCTTTATGAAAAGAGATATGGCTCTGACGGGATCGCGATGTTCCCCGTGATAAGTCACACCCACGCAGCCGGAGTCTCACACGCGCAATATCCCTTCAAATTAACCTTAGAAAAGGTGTTATCCTCGCCCTTTATCGCCGAACCCCTCCGGAGGATGGAGGTAAGTGGAATAGGCGATGGCGCGGCCGCGGTCGTGTTAGTTGGTGAGCGGCTGGCCGAGAAGATAAAGTCGCCGAAAACGGCGTTTTTCATAGCTTCATCGACAGATTATATAACTCCATTTGAGCGGGAAAACCCGCTGCATTTTCGGTCCCTCGCAATGGCATCGGATAAAGTATTCGAGGAGACCAAAGTCGAGAGAAGAGAAGTGGACTTTATAGAACTCCATGACGCAACCTCAATAATGGCCGCTCTCTCCCTCGAATCAAGCGGGTTCGTCGAGCCAGGTAAGGCCGGGAGGCTTGCCGAGAAAGGCGAGTTTTCTCTGGAGGGAAATTTACCTTGCAACACCTTCGGCGGTCTAAAAGCGCGTGGCCACCCCTTCGGCGCGACCGCTCTCTACCAAGTTGCCGAGGCACATCTACAGTTAACTGAGCGCGCCGGGAATAATCAAATTGATTCGGCTAAAATAGGGTTAATCCAGTCTCTGGGAGGGGTCGCGGCGACGGCCTTCGCGATATTGATGAAGAAGGTTTAGTCGGGAGGTGGGTGAAGAGATGAGGGTTCCGAGATATTGGAGGAACATACCCTTTAGGTATAGGCTGGTGGGCTGGAGGTGCAATCACTGCGGGACCTTCCACCAAACCAAACCGATAACATGTAAACGATGTAGGTTTAGGGACTTCACCGAAGTTGAACTTCCAAAGACCGGGAAACTAATTACATACACTGTAGTCAGATCCCCGCCAAAAGAGTTTAGCTTCACATCACCTTACGTAATAGGCTTGGTGGAGCTTGAAGACGGGACGAGGATTTTAGCTCAGATAACTGATTTTCAAGAAGATGAGCTAAGGGAGGGGATGAAGGTAGAGGCCGTTTTCAGGAAGATACGGGT
>QMUP01000116.1 GCA_003660635.1 Candidatus Wolframiiraptor sp. | reverse complement strand
ATTCCTGCTGAAACTTGATACAGGCGGAAACATGATCTGGGGAGAGATCTGGAAGATAGGATTGCATAACACGTGGAGCGAGGGCGTGACGGTTGACCAACTGGGCAACGTGTACATCGCCGGCCCCGTCTGCTACTCCTGTAACGCCTCTATCGCCAAGTTCGATGAAAACGGAAATCTTCAATGGGCCAAGACTTGGGACGGCGGTGGAACAGACGAGGCTCATTCGGTGGCCGCGGATTCCCAGCGGGTGTACCTAGTAGGCCACACTGTGGATCCGAGCACAAATGACCACGACGTGTTGATAGTCGCCTTCGATCATATGGGGAATCTGGCATGGGATGTCATCTGGAACGGTACAGAATTCGAAGAAGCATATGCTGTGGCATCGGGCTCACTTTACATAACCGGGCTTACTAGGTCGCTGAGCTTGACAGTAACAGATATCTCCGGGACCATTACGGATATAACGGATCAACCCGTGGACATACACGGAGCCCCAGTAGATATATCCATAAGCTTAACCTCCCTCGGAGAAGAATATACCCCGCCTCCGGATGAAGGACGTAGCACGGCGCAAGACTATGATATATTCATCTTAGCTCTTGCGGCCGCCCTCCCCGCACCGGTTGGAGGAGAGATACTGCTACCACAATCCCCTGAGATTTGGACTTCGTCTGCGGTATTAACCATCTCGACGCTGGCCATCCTATTAATCGCCCTGGGACTAATCACAAAATTCGCCGCGAAGAAGGATACGCGGAAACCCTAAGGCTTCCAGAAAGGTTCTCTGGCCTCGACCGCTTTAAGGAACAATTTTTTTAATTCCTCGTCATCCGCCCCAGACCTCATAGCATTTAGGAATGGTATGTGGTTGTCATTTCGCATTAGGCATGGTTTGAATTCTCCATCGTGGGTGATCCTCAGCCTGTTATCATTCATGCAGAACACATAGTTATTCATGGGCTTCACGAATTCTATCCAAACCCCATTTGGTAACCGGTATTGCGTCCTGAGATGAAGCCTCCTGACCACCTTCTTCACCGCCATCGCGCCGACCTCCCTTTCCAGCGAGGTGAGATCGAAGTGGTATTTGGCGAAGATCTTAGGCGCGGATCCACAGCTAACGAGCTCTATCAGTTGGAGGATCACCCTTCCCGACGAATTCAAATCCTCGGCGAATTTTATCAAATCATGCAATTCGTTTTCATTCACGTTCTTCATCACGACCACGTTAAGCTTAACGGGGTCGAAACCAACCTCAATCGATTTCTTTATCGCCTCAACCGTGTGTTTGAAAGTAGTCTCCCCCTTCTCTAGATCACGGAAACCCGTTATCCACGCGAATTTCACGGGATCAACTGTGTGGAGGCTGATATTCACCCTCATCAACCCCCTATCTTTAAGCGCTCCCGCCAGCTCTCGAAGCCGATATCCATTCGTGGTCATCGATAGATCTCGAAGACCCAGTTTACCCAGCCTTTCAACTATCTCCAAGATGTCGGCGCGGAGCATCGGCTCTCCCCCAGTAATCTTAACCGATTCGACTCCGAACTCCATCGCTATCCGCGTGATCCTCTCTATCTCCTCCGGCGTCATGAGATCTCGATTTCCCCGGGGGATCCCCTCGCGGTGACAGAAAACGCAGTTCAGATTACAGTCTGGGGTTACTGAGATCCTGAGGCCTGTTACAGGGCGGCCGTACCGATCGGTGATAGGCATTATTCCGCTGAAAATGGCGGGAAGAGAGGATTTAAGTGATATCCAACCGGCAATCCTCGGGGATGGGGAAGGAGCTGCTGGTGCTGGGAATAGAGTCAACCGCCCATACTCTAGGCTTCGGAATAGTATCAAGTGAAGGAAGAATACTCGCAAACATAAACTACACGTATAAGCCGAAAGAAGGCGGAATTCATCCAAGGGAGGCGGCGCAACACCACTCAGCCATAGCCTCAACGGGTATCGCAGAAGCATTCAGACAAGCCGGTATAAGCCCAAGAGAAGTCGATGGAATAGCCTTCTCAGTTGGCCCGGGAATGGGGCCATGCCTGAGGGTTGGGGCCACGATCGCGAGGACCCTCGCCTTAAAGCTGGAAAAACCATTAATTGCCGTTAACCACGGCGTAGCCCACATAGAGATCGGGAGACTCGTGACCGGCTGCAAAGACCCCGTCGTCCTATACGTCGCGGGCGGAAACACCTTGATAACGGCGTATATGGATAGGCGGTATAGGATCTTTGGAGAGACACTCGATATAGCGGCTGGAAACTGCCTCGACGTCTTCGGCATTAAGGCTGGAATAGGCCCCATGCCAGCTCCGGAAGAATATGGCAGACGCGGCAGAAGGTTTCATCCCCTACCATACAAGGTTAAGGGGATGGACGTCTCTTTCTCGGGGCTCCTCACCGCTGCCCTGAGGATGCTTAAGGAAGGCGTGGCCCTCGAGGACCTCTGCCTCAGCATAACCGAAACCGTATACAGTATGCTCACCGAAACCCTTGAGAGGGCGCTCGCCTTCACCGAGAAAAAGGAGATACTCTTGGTCGGCGGGCTGGCGCGGAGTAAGAGATTGAAGGAAATGGTGGATGCGATGGCGGAATTACATGGCGCAGGCGTTTACGTGGTCCCCCCGGAATATGCTGGAGATAATGGGGCGATGATCGCCTGGACTGGGGTACTCCAACTCATGGCGGGGCAGACTACTCCAATTGAGCAAAGCAGGGTGAGGCCGAGGTATAGATTGGATGAGACTGACGCGGCTTGGAGGGAGCATGGCCTCTGAGGAGGGATGGCAGATGACCTTGAAGGCGAAATCAGAAGTAATTAGGATCGGGGCCGAGGCCATAGTCTCGAAACTCGAGTGGAACGGATTCAAATTGGTCTCGAAACACAGGGTTCCGAAACCATATCGGATGCCTGAACTCGATAAATGGGTCAGGGAGAGGAGAACATTACATGAAGCAAAGATAATATCAGATCTCAAGAAGGCTGGGGTCCCCTGCCCCGCCGTCGTCCTAATGGATAGAGATGACTCAACACTTTACATCCAGTTCATCGAGGGATCAGAGCTCAAAAAAGCTCTAGATGAACTCCCTCCCAAGCTCGTTGAATCAGTTGCGAGGAATTTAGGAGAGATCGTTGGGAGGATGCATTCTAATAGGATCGCCCACGGCGACTTAACCACATCGAATATACTCATTGACAGAAATGGGAAATTGTATCTAATAGACTTCGGGCTAAGCGCTGTGACAGATGATCTGGAAGAGCTCGCAGTTGACATTCACTTGCTCGATAGGAGCCTCGAGAGCGCTCATCACCCTCTGAGGGAGAAATTCATGAAGAACTTCCTCAAGGGATATTCGAGCATCATGGGAAGAGATTTTACGTTGAGGATAATTGAGAAGGTGAAGGAGATTAGGAGGAGGGGGAGATATGTCGAGGAACGGAGACGGAGGTCTTAGATTCGTCGTCGTGACCACGAATAAGGGGAAGGCGGAGGAATTCCGGGAGATCTTCAGGCGATACAATTTGAAATTTAGGATCGAGCCACTTGACACGCCGGAAATACAGTCCATGGATCTGAAGGAGATAGCGAAACGCAGCGCCCTCTATGCATATAATATGCTCCAGGAACCCGTCATGGTGGAGGATGCGGGATTATTCATCGACGCGTTAGGCGGCTTCCCCGGACCATTCAGTAGCTACGTATTCAAAACCATCGGGATAAATGGAATCCTCAAACTCATGGAGGGCATCAACGATCGGAGAGCCCAGTTTAGGTCGGCGATCGCTTTCTATTCGCCCTTAACCGAGCCCGTTAGAATCTTTACCGGGGAGGTATCTGGTTGGATTGCCAAGGAACCTCGGGGAGCGAAGGGCTTTGGATTCGATCCGATATTTGTTCCT
>QMUP01000115.1 GCA_003660635.1 Candidatus Wolframiiraptor sp. | reverse complement strand
AGAATAAGGCTTTCGAACATTCGGCTCATGCAAAGAAAACGACAAACCCGGATCAACCTGACGCAAAATATGCAAAAACAAACCCCTAGAAATATGACCAGTAAAACAAGGAAACACCACATCTTCACCCGCAACCAACTCCAACAAAACCTCAACCGGCATATGCTAACCACCAAATATACACTCTCAGGTTCTTTTTATAAAGCTAAATACTTTCAAAGTATAAATGTAACAAATAGATTAAAACTCATTATATTAGAATAAATCAAAAGGGAATGACAGGGTTTTAGCATTTGAAATAATAAGAGGACATAAATTCATGGCGGAAACTGGTTCTGGTAAGATCTGTATTGTGTTTAGATAATCAAGTCATAATTAGCTAAAGTGTTTTAAAATTCGTAAAAAAACGGGAGGGCTACATTACTCAAATTATTTATGTTTCCTTTGACTTATATTACGTGTTACTCTTTGTTTTAACTTAAATATTTTATGTAGTAACTACTTATCTGTGCTCGGAAATAATAAGAGTTGATGTTAAGTAATAGTTAAGTAATAGTTAACTTAATGGCTTGTTTTGAACTTTGTAGTCTTCTGTGTTTTGATAACATTTTTTACAAATTATTAGGTATTTATAAAACATTGTTATTTATTCTTCAGTTGGCGTATTAATATTAAAACGATTTTCGCTGAGCTTTGCGAATCAAGATGCATTCTCAGGTTACACATAAATTAGATTCTCTTTTTCTAATGATGCCAAGAATATAGTTTAAAAGACACTCATATAGTTTTAGTCTCAATAATTTTTAGTTAATTTGAGCTAATTAAATGAAATACTGGCATTTTAAATGCCAATGTTTTTCAACATTACATAATGTTGAGCATATTAAACCTTCATCTAACATGGTTTTTAGAGCTAAAAAACAATTTTACCATTTTAAGTTAGTTGTAAGCTTTTGTTGAATACGAGTTTAAATGGCAAAATCTGTGCAGCAACTTCTAATGGTGTCTCTGCATCATTTATATAGCATGGTTAAAAGACATTACATTGGTAAATAACTCTTGAGAAATACGTTGCCTTAAATTAGAGGCACAATACCATCTTAAAAAGGGGATATGTTATCTGGCAAATATTGTTTATCAAAGTAGTATTATATGTACAAGAGGGAGGTGTTTTCTTGGAAAAAGCGTCTGAAGATGTTTTAATAGGCCCTTATAGTTTAGGGGACTTAGTATTAATTAAAGCGGTTTCAATGCTTTACCCTGGTCTAGGTAGAGGAGGAGAAGTCGTCGATTTACCAGTTCAAAAAGACAACTTAGGTTTCCCGATAATCTTTAGTTCAAGCTTTAAAGGTGCACTAAAAAGCACGATATGGTATAGAAGTAAAGATTTGAGTAGATTACTGTTTGGCTCCGAGCCTGAAGACACTGAAAGTTATACATCACCAATAGCTGTGCTGGATTGTTTTCTACTGACCATCCCTGCCAGAAGCTTAGTTGGCATATATGCATATCTAACATCTCCTCTACTATTAGAAAGGTTCAATGAATACGTAAAACTGGTCGAAACTGTTGGAGGCCGAACTTCCGAAGAAGCAGAAAACACAATAAAAAAATTGCGACAAATTCTCGACAAGATATTGGAAAAGTCAAAGAATCTAAGTAGAAATCAAGCTTTGTCTTCAAATCCTAAGCTTCTTGAAGCTAAAGATTTTAATAGCCGCATAGTCATAAACGAGAACTTGTACTTAACTTATCAGCAAGACGAAAATTTAGAAAAACTTGAGAAAACACTTGGAATAGAAAGCGGAAGACTTCTTGTACTACATGACGATGACGCCTTGTACGCTGTTGAAAGAAGTTTATTTAGGATAACTCGGGTAAGACTAGAGAGGGAAAGCAAAAAAGTGAGTTCAGGCCCATGGACAGAAGAATATATTCCCCGTGGGACTCTCTTTTACAGCATTCTATTGTATTCTAAGCCTTACGGAAAAGTAGAAGCAAAAAACACCAAAGCAAGTGATATAAGGTCAAAATTAAGAAGTTTTTTGAAAGAAACAGAACATTACTTAATAATTGGCGGAAATGAGACAATTGGTAGAGGCATTGTAAAGCTAATTTTCCTTTGGTGATGAAAATGATGAGTATTGACCCAGTTTTGGAGGCTATTAAAGACTTTGAAAAACTCAGAAAAATAATAGGTGATAACGACGAACTTGGAAGCAAATTTCGAAGTAGAACTAGATTCATGCTTAGTCTGATCGAAGATACTGGTTTAGTTGCCGCTCTCAGTTTTTGTTACAGCAAAGCTGAACACAAGACATATGAAAATATAATACGCATATGGCATGGAGAAGGAGAGAAGTTGCGAGCAGGTGAGGAGGAGAAAAAAAGCTATGCATTGTACTTTTACTTGGTCCTCCAATACCTAAAAAATTTAGGTATCATAAGCAAGGATGATGTAAACAGTCCTCTTGCCGCATTTAAGACATTAAGAGAAAAGGGAACGGTAACTTTCCGTCTAATAAAATCGTATTTGACCCATTTAAAAAGGTTTGCGGAAGCCGTCTATAAATCTGAGAGGGAAATTACATGAATTCCACTTTTTTAAAGACACAGAAAGCAATTCTAAATAAAAGATTACTGGCAAAAATACACTTGAAAATCTCTTCCTTGCTTGATGTAGGAGGCTATAATGCCAGACCCTACAGCGTCAATTTAGATCTTCAGGAAGGGTTGAGAGAACAGTCTTTAAAAGGAATCTGGAGATGGTGGGCTAGAGCTGCCGTTTCAGGGGCGCTGGGCGGAAAGCTTCACATGAACAAAATTGATGAAAAAATTAGTAATATTTTTGGCTCTACAAATTTTGCATCAAAAATAAGTATAAGTATGCAGCCATTCATTAATCAGAGTTATCAGCAATCCATAGAACAGCTCTTAAAAACTATCGATGAATTCATTAAGGACGTTAAGACGTTTTTTAAGACAGAAGCTAGAAATATATTGAGAAAATACGATCGGAAGATACAGAGTTGTAATATTAAAATATCTCCAGTCGAACCAAAAATCGCATTTGAGTCGAAACATAGATTTGATACTTCAGACATTAAAACTATTGTTCAAATCGTTAAAAGCAGTAAAAGCTTAGAGAAATGGATTGATGAGAAAGAGTTAACAAATTTGGAAAAGAATCGCCGAGGACATAGCAAGAAAAAGGTAAATATACCACTAGATATAAGGGTTAGCATTAGTGGTCATAGCATTAGTTTAAAAAGATATTGTCAAATTCCTAGAGTAAAAATATCTTTGATGCCAACCAAGACAGAAAGTGACACCATTAAAATTGACAATGTAGATTCTATTAAGGTAGAAAGATACGTTAATCGCATTAAAGAAGAATTGGTAGCCTTAATCCAAGACGAGTCTGAATGTTTACTTGAACTCTACAATAATATACGCATGTCCTCAGATGAAGTTTGTTTTGCAATATCGACTCTCCTACTTTCCCTTATGCTTGGAGGAGTAGGAAGTAGTACTGGTAGAGGGTTTGGAGCACTAAACATTACTAAAATTGAAATGCCAGACAATATAAGGTTAAAAATGCCAAAAGATCTCATCGAGATAATTGATAAGGTAAATAAATTGAATGAAAAAAGTTGTGTTGATCTTCAAGACCTTGAAGAATTTTTTGAAGAACTTGTGGAGAAAGCTGTTAAATTTGCAGGTAAAATACTTGGAAAAGTTGAACATATAACAGAAATGCCAGAAATACCATCTTTGGATCCTAACTTCACCTACTTTAGGCTCAAAGTGGTTCCGTGCTTTAAAACTCGCTTAGAAGTTCTTCATGCAATAGGTAATGCTACACTAAAGCAGGAATGGAAAAAAATAGCTGGGATGAGCATAAAGGCGTCTGGAAGGTTTCTT
>QMUP01000114.1 GCA_003660635.1 Candidatus Wolframiiraptor sp. | reverse complement strand
TAATCTCTTGTGCAAAAATCCTTTTATATAATGCCATTTCACCGGCTCCGGCATCTTAGGCGATCTGAGCTTGTTCCGGGGGTCGTCACGTCCATGATCACACGCCTTTAACCATCTTCGCGAATCCTCTCCTCAGCCCCTTAAAGCCCTATAACCTCAAACCTCTGCATCCGCCCCTCGTCTATTCCTCGAATCGCAGGGATATTAAACATGAAATTTTAAAACGACAAAGAGTTGCTTTAAGAATGGATTCCAAAAGTTTGGGATGTGTTTTAGATGAGGCTCGCGGCGCTCTTCAGCGGCGGAAAAGACTCCACTTATGCGATCTATTTAGCTGAGAAACTCGGTCACGAGGTGCCGCTTCTTCTCACGATCAGCCCTGCCACCGATGAATCCTATTACTTCCACTATCCAAATATCTGGATTACGAGGCTTCAAGCCGAGGCCATGGAGAAGGGACATATAATGGTCTCCGCCGGCCCGTCGAGGGCGGATGAGCTACACGCTCTAATAGATTTAATCGATAAAATTTCCGGGGAAATCGATGGGTTGTTATCGGGAGTAATTAAAAGCAGCGCGCAGTATGAGGCTTTCAAAAAAATATGTGTGGAAAGGGGTTTAAGGTTTGTAACACCGTTGTGGAATCGAGACCCGGTAAAGTTGATCGAAGAGATGCTCTCAGATAACTTCGAGATCCTAATAGTGGGGGTTGCCGCGGAAGGTCTTAAGAAAGATCTCCTAGGAAAAGTCTTAGACAGGCAGCTTCTCCGCCTCCTTAAAGGCCTCTCAGAAAGTTACGGCGTAAGCCCGGTCGGAGAGGGAGGCGAGTTCGAAACGCTCGTAATCGATGGCCCGCTCTTCAAGAAAAGGATCAGGATACTGGATTATGATATTCGCTGGAGTGGATATAGTGGATTTATGAGCATTAAAAAGGCTGAATTAGTTGAGAAATGAAATACGATACCGGC
The DNA here is from genome assembly GCA_003660635.1 of Candidatus Wolframiiraptor sp. Taxonomy (GTDB): domain Archaea; phylum Thermoproteota; class Nitrososphaeria_A; order Caldarchaeales; family Wolframiiraptoraceae; genus Wolframiiraptor. The sequence goes on along the minus strand of QMUP01000114.1, from coordinate 2,957 downwards.
GTCGCCGCAATTGATTTGGAAAATTATGTCCTTCAAGTGGGTTAAGTTTTTGAAGATCTTCTTTTTTTACGTTGACTTCACGTTAACGATCATGTATCTTCCCATAATTTTCCAGTACTCGACTGAGGCTCCAGGCTCGAGATTTGTCATGAGCTTCTCATCCTCGGGCAAGGGCATTTCGATTATCTCATAGGTCTCGTTATCCATGACGCTGACGGTATCGCCAACCGAGACGACTTGGCCGCTTCGCTTCTCAATTATTGGGACTTCAACCTTAGAATCGGCTGGGCCCACCATGGTTCGCTTAACCTTATCGAATATTCCTATTGCGACTAACCTGACTTTCGCCGCTCCATGTTTTCCAGGCTTGCTCTTCTCGAGTTCCACAATCCTGCAAGGCTCGCCGTCTATCACTATGTTGTGGCCAACCTTTAATGAGCCTAATTCTGCTGGCTTGCTCATGACATTCTTCACCTAGATCCCCGGTATAAGAATCTTCGGTTAACGGCTACGCCGCGCCCTATTGCGCGAATTATGTGCTAACGCTTATAAATCGATGTGGAGATTTTGTTCGCGGGGCGATTAATTGGACTTCAGAGTGATCGTTTCAATAGTCTTAATAATAGTAGTGTTAATCTCGATTTTCCTCTTCATGATGAACTTCCAACAACCACCCCGAGAATCTGTCACCAGCTCTATTCCTCATTCCACTTTAACTGAGGAATCCCCTGGCAAAGGCTCCGTCGAGCGCTGTGAGTTAACGGTGGTCGTTGATAACTATCCCGGCCAAGATCTCGAGAACACGTGGGGAGTCAGTATCTTGGCGAAAACGGATTCAGCAATAATATTATTTGATACCGGCCCTGATCCCGGGATCCTAGAAAGGAATTTGAAGAGGCTCGATTTCTCCCCAAGGTCCCTCGACTTCGTCGTAATCTCGCATGGACACCACGATCATGTCGGAGGTCTCAGCTATATCGCGGAAGTGCGTCCAGGTCTACGAGTATATGTCCCCAAGGGCATGGGCGGTCGGCTTCGAGGCCTTAACGTCGTTGAGATCGAAAATACCTCCACTATAGTGGAAGGCGTGGCAATAGTAGGCCCTCTTTACGGCCCTCCATCTGAACAGGCATTAGCGATAAATGTCAAGGGAAAGGGGTTAGTCATACTCGTCGGCTGCAGTCACCCTGGGGTCGTTAATATCGTAAAGAAGGCTTCAAAGGATTTGGGGGTTAAGCCATATCTCGTGATAGGCGGATTCCATATGGCTGGGGCATCCGAGGAAGAATGCAGGCAGACTATTGAGAAATTATTAGATCTTGGAGTTGAAAAGATTGCGCCGATACATTGCAGCGGGGATCTCATCAGGTCGATTCTCAAAAAGGATTATCCGGAGCATTACCTTGAATGTCATGTGGGCTGCGAAATCAGTCTTCCTTAATGCTTCTCATCAATTCTTCTGAAATATTCCTTATCGAGATCGCGGAGGGGCTTTCGGGATAATCTCTGACGAGTACTGCTCCTCTGACATATGCCTCCACGACGTGTTCATCATATGGTATACTCCACCATTTAAGCCCAGATTCTCTCAAGAATTCCTCAACTTCGTCTATAATTTCACCGCGGAGCCCGTACTTATTAACGGCGACGAAGATCCTTTTTCCATCCTTTAACCGTTTGTAGAGTTTGTACAGTTTCTTAAGATCCATTAGTCCCAACCGCGTGGGCTCGGTTACGGCTACAATCGTTTTTGAGAAATCCATCGCCGCGTAGATTCCCGATCCAGTTCCCGCCGGGACGTCGATTATCACGTATTCATAGTTCCCCATTCTTTTCTTGACATGGTTTAAGGTCTTTAGGATCATTACAGCGGTTCTCCTAGTAGTGGGTTTAAGCTCGCCGATAATGGCATCTAATTTTCCAGCGAAAGCGTCCTTATAGCTCTCTATCATCCCAGCCTCTACCTTGGACTCCTTGATGGCATTAAATGGACATACCAGTTTACAGACCCCACATCCGGAGCAGAGCTGAGGCATCAACACTATTTTTCTCTCAGGTATCATGAGAAGGGCATGCTCGGGGCAGTTTTGAACGCATATCCCGCATAGCTTACATTTTTCATGATCTATTTCTGGCCTAAATTCGCTGATTGAGAGCGTTGAAGAGGGCTTCACGTCAAGAAAAGTCTTCACACATGGATTATCTACATCTACATCAACTAGTAGTGTTCTGGCTCTAGATCCAAAGAGATACGCCAGATTCACGGCCAAAAACGTCTTTCCGGTTCCGCCCTTGCCTCCCGTAACAGCTATCACGTGGGGCATCTATCATCACTTAGATAATTCCTCGGTGAGGTTTTCAAAGAGATTGATTAGTGAGGTTTTCACGGGGTTTTCACCGGAATCAACGACTATCGGCCTCATCATCGTATAGGACTCGACCACGCTTTCATCATAGGGTATCTTCCCTATCATCTCTAATCCAAGTTCTTCAGGTATTTTCTCGGAGTACTCCTCATTTAGGTCATATTTGTTTAGGATACAATAAGTCTCGAGTCTAAATGACTCGGCGAGTTTCAATATTCTCTTAGCGCCTTGTAGGGATTGTGGAATGGGCTCAACTACGAGGAGTAGTAGATCAGCTCCACTTAAGCTGGAAACCACCGGGCATCCTATTCCTGGGGCGCAGTCAATTAGAATCGTCCTTTTGCCGATTTTTTCGGCGAGTTTCTTAGCCTCCTCTCTCGCCGTGAAGACTATTTCGCCGCTATTCCTCCCTCCCACCTCAAGATCTCCGGTTACAACGTTTATCCCGTAAAGGGTCTCAACCGCCGAGAGCTGTCCCGTCCGCGTTTTCTCGATCATTATCGCGTTCCGTGGACAAACTTTCATACAGGCGGTGCAACCTTCACAGAATTCTCTAATTATCGTAGGCTTCGATCCCTTCTCGAATATTAT
>QMUP01000113.1 GCA_003660635.1 Candidatus Wolframiiraptor sp. | reverse complement strand
GTCGTTATCCCGAAAAAAGCCGCAGAACACCTCCTGAAGGTCTCAAAATTCATCGACGAAGTCTTAGTGAAACTCGCCGGAATGCCTCCCTTCTATAAAATGAATGAAGTCGACGATCTAATAGGCACATTAATCGTTGCCTTGTCGCCTCATACGTACGCCGGAGTCGTCGGGAGAATCGTCGGATTCACAGACTCAATGGTCTGCTTCGCACATCCGATTTTTCATGCGGCGAAGAGGAGGGACTGTGACGGGGATGAGGACAGCATAATGCTTCTATTAGACCCACTCATAAACTTCTCCAAGCTCTATCTCCCGGACAGGGTGGGGGGAAGAATGGACTCGCCACTATTGATAACGGTTACGATAAATCCCGAAGAGGTCGATGAACAGGCGCACAACGTCGACATATGTTATAGGATTCCTCTAAAATTCTACGAGGCTGCCGAAAAGGGGAAACACATCTCCGAAGTTTTAGACATAATACCGACGATAAAATCCTTGATCGAGAAAGGCTCTGAAATAAGGACCGCGTTCACCCATCCCCAAAGCAGTCTTGAAACGAGGCCAGCGGAATCATCATACAAGAGATATGGAAGCATGCTGGAGAAGATAGTTGGCCAATTGAAATTAGCTGAGAGAATATCCGCGGTAGACGTTCATTATGTAGCTGAAAAGATGGCCGAGACCCACTTACTCTCAGATATATTGGGAAATGCCAGGGCATTCTTCCTCCAGAAATTCAGATGTAAGAAATGTGGAGCGAGATATAGGAGGCCGCCTTTGACGAATACCTGCGTGAAATGCGGAGGGGAAATCGTTCAAACGGTTTTCAGAGGAGCTGTTGAAAAATACATCGAACTCGTAGAGGACATCTTGCTTAAAAATATTCGAAACGAGTACTTGAGACAACGCATAATGGTCGCGATAAATAACGTGAAGACTACATTTGAAAAGGAGGAAAAGGAGCAGGTATCCTTGGAAGACTTCTTCTAGAAATTCTATGGTCCTCTTGACCCGAGCCTGATATTTCTAAGCCTTATGGATGGGCCGCCGAACCAGACGGGTACTGCCTGCATGGGATCTCCTTTTCCACAGTAACCCGCTGAAAATTCGAGGTCTTTTCCGACGGCGTCTATTGATGAGAAGAAGCTCTTAGTTGTGAGCTCTATTACGGGGTTTCTAACGGGTTCCTTGATCTCGCCATCAATGATCCTATATGCTTCGACACCCACGTATCTCTGATTCCACCTGATATCATCTATATTCCATTCTTGATAACTCTTTATGTAAACCCCGTCCTTCACGTCTTCTATCAGTTCTTCCACCGAATAATCACCAGGCTTCATGTAGGTATTCGCCATCCTAATTATCGGCTCGTAATCGTATCCAGCTGATCTCGCGGCGCCATTACTCTTCGTCTCGAATATCGCGGCGGTTTCACGGTTGTGTAAGAGTTCTCTTAGATAGCCGTTCTCGATTAGTTTCCTCTCCCTCCCGGCCACGCCTTCATCATCATAGGGACTATAGCCGAATGAATTGGGGATCGTCGAATCGTCGACGACCGTGACCACGTCAGATCCGATCTTCGTCCCGAGGAGATCGGGTTTGATGTAGCTCTCTCCACCTTGAGCGGCCTCTCTACCCAATACCCTGTCAGCCTCACCCGGATGACCAGCCGATTCATGGCACGCTATACCCGTTATCTCAGGTCCTAAAACTACGTCTACGGCTTCGGTCGGCGGAGCGACGCCCTTGAGGAGGACCGTTGAGACCGAGCGAACCTCATTCGAAATTCTCTCCGGTAAATTCCACGACTCAATTGCCTCCCATCCGCGTGACTCTCCAAGATGCTCGAATCTCTGGATAACCCCGCGTTGTGGATTGTGAAGTGTTAAGAAGTACTCGAACATGACCCTCGGCACGCGGGTGTAGATATCGGCGCCATCACTGGTGATTAGATGTTTCTCGCAATCCCATCTCAACATCTCCAGCAACCTCGTCGGAATCTTTACATCCATTTTCCTGCCGACCTCTACCGCGCTTTTATCTATCTCCTTCAGGAAATCGAGTTTGGCGTCGAGATCCACGGCGTCAAACCTTATTCTAGGTTTAACTTCCACCCTAGCTTTCGAGAGATCTTCTTCGCTTAACGTGATCCCCTTTTTCCGGATCTTAGCAGAAGCCTTGGCGATGGAGATTGCGGATTTTACACAGCTTCTAATAGATCTCTTATTTAGAACTGTGGTCGAGGCGAAGCCTAAGGATCCATCTAGAAGCACCCTCACACATACGCCCTCTTCCAAGTCCCTGGCGGAAATTTCGGGGACGCCATTTTTCAGTATCACGCTTTCATGGATGTCTTTCTGATATCTGGCCTCTGCATATTTTGCTCCTAAACTAAGAGCTTGATCAACGGCATATCTCAGGAGACCTTCGTCCAAAGGGCATCTCCCAATCTTAGGCTAGATAAGAAGAATATTAAAAACATATTGTATGCGTGCAGACTTTCGGGGTAAATTAAGATGACGATTAAAGCCATTTTCGTGGGATTCGGTAATGTGGGTAGGACCCTTTGTAAGGAGATATTCCGCTGTGGGATAGATATCGAGATCCGCGGCGCGATTTCATCTAAAGGCGGCGTGTTAATCGAGGAAAAAGACGATCTAAAAGCGTTATGTGAGTTAGCCGACAGGGACTTAAAACTCGATAGACATCCAAAATTCAAAGAGGGATTCGAGGTAGAGGGACTTGTTGAAAACGTGAAGCCCGATCTCGCCTATATATCCCTCCCACCAAATTATATCACAGGCGAACCAAATAAGACAATCTATCGAAAACTCGTGGACGCGGGTGTGAATATCATCATCGCGGACAAAACAGTGCTCGCCCTCGAATACAGGGACTTCATGGATTATGCTTCAAGGAGAAAAGTCTTCGTGGGATATCGGGCAACCGTCGCGGCTGGAACGCCGTTTACCGACGTGGCTAGGGGGTTGCGGGGTAGGGAGATCACGCGGATAAAGGCGATGTTCAACGTCACGAGCAATTATATCTTATCGTTAATGGAGGAGGGACTCTCCTATGAAGAAGCCGTAAAAAAGACCGTTGAGATAAAGTTGGCCGAACCCGATCCGAGGATGGATACCCATGGATGGGACCTAGCGGCGAAGCTGGCCATAATCACGTCGATATTAGGCGAAAATCTCGGCATACATGAAATCGTGAGAGAACCTTTAGAGAAAGTCTCACAATCAGATGTAGCTAGGGCGAGGGAAAGGGGTCAGAGAATAATGTATCTCGGAGAAGCGGATTTGGAGAAAAGAAGATATTACGTGGGACCACGGGAGATCCCGCTAAGTCATCCATTTGCCTCGATAAGGGGGATGTACAGCGGACTCGAGGCGATAATAGAAGGAGATCGAATGACCATAATAGGTCCCGCAGGCCCGATAAGGAGGACGGCGCTAGTAATGATAACAGACACCCTCGAATTTCTCGAATGGCACGCGATGCGCTCATGATTTTCAGAGGCGTTCAGCCGGTTGATCCCTCATCACGCTCTCAGACGATGCGGGACCTCATCATCCAAAAAATAGCTGAACACTCCTTGCCTCTAAATCTTACTTAGTAGGGGGACGCTGAAAACAGCCGCAAACTCTCAGAATAAGTTTAAACAGCCTCAAAGGTATATAAAGAGCCTAACTAGAAGCTATCATTGGGCCTGACAAAGGAGGAAAGCGGGGTAGGGCAGCCAGGTAGCCCGCCGGGCTCATAACCCGGATAGAGAGAAACCCGGAGGTCGGTGGTTCAAATCCACCCCCCGCTACCAATATATACTTTGGGAAAAGGCGTTAGAGATTTTTCATATTACTTTTACTACTTTTTTGGGGGGTCAGCGTCCTGACGTCTCGTCATCTATTCCGCTACTAGAAACCTTCATCATTCCTGAGATTAATTGTTGTGCAGGGAGTT
>QMUP01000112.1 GCA_003660635.1 Candidatus Wolframiiraptor sp. | reverse complement strand
TCTCCCTCAGTTCTTCCAAGACCTTCTTCGCCTCCGTTATGAAATCATTCAACTCTTCTGCGGACATCACACTTACGTTTGCGGCGAGGATCTCACCGACTTTAAGTTCAAGTTCGCTGGTCACGTTGACAACCGCAGCCATCCTAGAGATCATATGCTGTATGAGCCTCGCTTGGATTCTCAGCTTCTGGATCTCGGGATCTTTCCAGCCGTGATCGGCTTCAGCGGATATCGGATAAGCGACTGCTCCCATGATCAATAATGCCGTGAGGAAGATGGCCGTGAACCTTAGGGCGGTAACCTGCATCCCGCGTGATCACCGAAAAGATTTAGATGAATCCTTGATATTAGGGACTTCCCGGGAAATGGGTTTCATCCGGTTTCTCTCGTAGGGAAACGGCTATTCGAAGTCGCGGATTAGGATGAGCCTGTTAAATGGGCCCTCCTTGATTATCTCGATGTAGCCCAGCTTCTCGAGCTTCCTGACGTGCCTCCAGAGAGTAGTCTTCGGCAGCCTCAGAACGGCCTGCAGATCCCCCTGCATCATCGATCCCCCACTATCCTTAATCAGCCTCAGAATCTCCAAGTCTATTCCCGATAACCCGCTTTCAAAGGGCGCCGGACGACCACCTCTTCTCCTAAGAATGAGAACTACAGACGCTATTACCAAGACCACGATCGCCAGCGACGTCAAGATATACGATTGATTCCAGGCACCCTTTTCTCCTCCAGAGAGCGGTATAGACGCTGTCGTCGTGGAAACGCTTGACTTCGTCTCGGTAGACATCGTAATGATAGGCGTCGAAGTAGTCACCATCGCTGTCGTGGACGTCACAGCTGATGACGGCGATTCCATAGTCGTTGTAGTCGTCACTGAACCCGTCGAGATGACTAAGGTGCTGGCGCTTATGTTCTTAACAGCATATTCTATCCTCTCTGGACCATAGAATTCTATGAGCAAATCCTTACCTACATACGTGAAATTCACGAGGTTATCTGGCACAGATAATAAGATTATTTCGGGTTTCAATGTCAATCTAATTAGCTCTCCCGTCGCCGCCTCGAATGAGAATACGCCATCCCTCGCTGAGATATTTGCTAAATAATCTACCTTAAGGTTTCCAGAAGTTGGGGAGAACACGTAAAGCGAGCCGTTTTCATATATCGGGATTAACGTCGAGTTATCTATAGAAACGGTTATGGATTCAGGTATAGGTGTCACGGGTAGCTTGATGACGTTCAAACCTTCATCGGCCCAGAGATCCAACTGGACCACAACTACGCCATTTGAGTTAATAGTCACTTGGATTGCGGGGGACTGAGAGACCGCGAACAGCGCCATCAACAAAATTAGGATACCAGCGATTTTCACTAGCCGTTATCAAAGAGCAGGACCCATATTACCTTTTCTAATTCCGATACTATCCCTCGATTTTCGAGAGATTTCGAGTTCTGGAGCAGTCTTACCTGTTTAAATCCTTAATGAACGCATAGACGCCATAATCCACCAGCGTGAGGGATATGAAGAGAGATCCCAGATATTCATTCAAATCGGGAAAGAAAAAGGAAACCCATTTGAAGATTACTAAAAATGAATTTAATGGAGCATGTGGGGGCGCCCGGATTTGAACCGGGGATCTCCGGGTATCTCCGCACGGGAACTGCGCTCCAGCGCATCTTCATTCCCTAAGAACTGGGTCAGGGGAGCCCCCGAGTTTTTAAGCGCTGGAGCCCGGCGCCGTAGCCTTCAGCCCCGCCTTGAGGATTGCTGGGCCACGCCCCCTCTCTTTTCAAGGATAATTGATTAATGAGGTTGTATTAAACTTTCAAGGAGATTTGTTGGTTAATTTTGGGATTGAAGCCCTCTGATCCTGGATTTGTAATAGAAGTGAAGTTATCGCATTAGAGCATGTCGATGGCTTCTTTAATCAACTTCTCCGGCGGCTTTCCAAGGATCATAGATTTTCTCCCTAATCATTCTCGCCAGCCCCCAATATCAAGACATCTTCGACTGGTAGAGCGTGCTCCAATAATTCTTCTGAAATTTCCTTAAGCTTCTCCTCATTAAACCGTACATCATCTACTACTTCGATTTTCATGACCCTCTTATACCAATCTTCTAGTTCCTTTCATTCAATGATTACGATGGCTTCCAAACTTTCATACAAGCCTCAACTAGGATTAAAATGATCGCTTTTGATGAACCATTTTTCATGTGCCTTGGTTAGGGTAAGGATATTTGAAGGAACTCGCTTTCCTTGGAATATTTCTTAAGTATCTCGGCGATCTCCCTAGCCGCATATGATAATTTTTGATAAAGTTGTTCTGCGTCGAGTCCGAGGAGTCTACATCGCTCCTCGTCTAGGGCATATGGTGCCCGAATCCAGACCATTATTAAGTCGTTTATTTGAGCTACTCTTAGGTGGGGGAGCCCTATCACGGCGGCTTGATGTGATGGCGTCAATGCGTATCCCTCGACCCTCCTTTCTGGGTTGAGGCCGAAAGATTTTCCGATATCTAAAACTTCGTTCATTATCTCTTCGATGCCTGTTAAATCCGTTTTCAGGGTCATGTGGATTTTTGCCAATGCCCTTTTCAGATCATCTAATTCGTTCACGACATAATTCCGGTGAACTATGCTTTAAATCATTATCTTGGGATTATGTCTGGTCTGAGGATCCATATTATGCTCCAGAGCTCATTTTCTCCTCTTTCCAGGCATAGAACCCCGCTGTATCGGAATTTCACCAATTCTAGGTCTTCTCTCCCGGTTAATAGTAGGCTCGTGAGCTTCTTAAGATGGGGTAGGTGCCCCACTAACATTACGTCTTCATCTATCTGCTTTAGATTCCTAAACCATATCTTCGGATCGGCGAGCGGTTCCAGCGCTTCCGCTTTTTCAACCCCCTTCGCCGGTTTTAGGTATTGTCCGAGTATCTCTGCTGTTTGGGCGGCTCGAAGTTTACCGCTGTGAAGTATTTTGTCGATCTTTATTCCGGCTTCGGATAAGAACTTTGCAACCATTTCCACCTCTCTTCTCCCATTTTCCGTGAGCGGCCTAGAGGGGTCTTCCTCCTCCCGTTTTGCTTCACCGTGTTGAACCAAGTAGAGCCTCACAGAAAGTTCACCGCCTTTTAACTAGGTTTCCCTTGGATAAAGTTTTTCGGGGATTAGAATTCCTTGGGAGTGGGGTGTCGGCCTTACCTCTTCCGAGGGAATTTTATCTAGGGGATCCAGCTGAGGTTGCTAGGGATCTCCTCGGAAAGATCTTAGTCAGGGTTATTGACGGCCATAGGTTATCCTGTAAGATTGTTGAGGTAGAGGCGTATTATGGGCCGGAGGATCCCGCGTCGAGGGCTAGGAAAGGGGGAGACCTGAGGAGAGTGATGTTTGGAGGGGTTGGAATCGCGTTAATTTATGGAATTCATAGGCAATGGCTTCTAAATATCGTGGCCCATGAGGAAGGGAAGCCGGGAGCGGTCTTGATCAGGAGCGGTGAACCATTGGAGGGCGTCGAATTGATGAAGAAATTCCGGGGAATCGATGACCCACATCTATTGACGAGTGGGCCGGGGAGGCTGACGAAGGCCATGAATATCGATAAACGGCTACATGGAAAACCCGTTTATGTGATGGATTACGGGTTATGGATCGAGAAGGGGGAGAAAGTTCCATCAAAACTAATTGAGAGAAGTCATCGGATCGGGGTCTCAGAGGATCTACCTATACCCCTTAGATTTTATGTGAGAGATAATGCATACGTTTCGAGAAAGTGAGTTTCGTTAAGAGGAGAGATTTCACGTGATCAATATCGAATACGCCTCTAAAATGGCTGTAACAAACATTATCAATAATATCATCGGTAACAGTTTCTTCAAGATCTTAAGATATTTCGGTATATCTCGATTCGGATTTTCTGAGAGAGCCGGCGTCGATGCGAAGACGCAGATGATCGTAATCGAGATTGCTTCAAATG
>QMUP01000111.1 GCA_003660635.1 Candidatus Wolframiiraptor sp. | reverse complement strand
TTCTTCGTGCAGAGGACCACGTTCGCCCCGGATCTCGCGATGCCCTCAACCATGTCAATTATGATCTTATCCCTCTCCCTGTAGAATTGGGAGACGTCGCTGGGGTTTCGGAGAATAACCTGCGTGCTGGTCTTGGGTTTCTCGATTTCAAGAGCGCACTCTAGGATCGCGACCTTGGCTCTCTCAATTCTCCTAGGCATCGTCCTATCCACGGCGAATTTATGGACTACAACACCCTCGATGAGCTTAGAATCTCTAACTGATGCTCCTTCTCTACCCTCGACCTTAAACATCTCTATATCGAATTTTTCATCGCTAAGCGAGATTACACTTTCTAAGGCACGAACCGTGATCTCCGAGAGAAATCTTGCATCTTCTAAATCGAGTTTTGTTGCGATACAGGTTTCAGCGAGCTTCAACAACCCCTCTCGATTCCCAGGATCTATCTTATGAGAGATCTCTTTCAGGAATTCTAATGCAATTGATGAGGCGAATTCAAAGCCGCGGACGATTACCGATGGATGAAAGCCCTGTTCCCGGAGCTTTTGGGCTTTTTCCAACAATTTTCCCGCAAAGACTACTGTTGAGAGGGAGCCATCTCCTGTCTCATTTCCAGAAGCTATACCCGTCTCGGCTAATATCTTGGCGGCCGGGTGGACAGGCCCAGCCTCCTTCAAGATCAACACTCCACTCTTTGTAACCTTATAGTCACCGGATTCCTTGTCGAATATTATCTTCGACCTCCCACGAGGGCCGAGGGCGGTTTCGCAGAGATCGAGTAACAGGCTGATGACCCGGAGGTTCTCAGAAAAGAGTTCTTTCCCCCTTTTATAGTAAATGTGTCTGCGAAGGGCGGCGGGAAGGTTTTGCATGTCTACATGGTTTTTGCCCAATTTTTATTTAAGGTTTGAAAAAGCCAAATAGGTAGATAAGCCTCGATTAATATTTATATTACACTCATCTCCCACCAAAAATGAGGAGACCTTGGTATCCGTAAGGCTCGAGAATATAGTTAAGAAATTCAGGGACGTCGTCGCCGTTAATGGTGTATCTTTGGAGATTAAAGACAAGGAGTTCTTCGTATTACTTGGGCCTTCGGGATCGGGGAAGAGCACGATTCTGAATATCGTCGCTGGTCTCGAGCCTCCGACCTCTGGAGACGTATACTTTGATGATGATTTGGTCACCCATCTTCCTCCGGAGAAGAGAGACGTCGCGATGGTCTTCCAGACCTATGCCCTCTACCCGCATATGACCGCCTTCGATAACATAGCCTTCCCACTTAGGGTTAGGAAGTACCCCAAAGAGGAGATAAAGAGGAAGGTGGAAGAGGTCGCGGAAATGCTGAGGATCAAACACCTCCTACATAAGAAACCCTATGAGATGAGCGGTGGAGAGAGGCAGAGGGTCGCCTTAGCCAGGGCGATAGTTAGAGAGCCTAAGATCTTCTTACTCGACGAGCCGCTGTCGAACATCGATGCGAAACTCAGGGTCTACATGAGGGCCGAACTCTCCAGGCTTCAGAAAGACCTGAAGGTAACAACGATCTACGTTACCCACGATCAGGTTGAGGCGCTGAGCATGGGAGATAGAATCGCGGTAATCCACCAAGGTAAGGTCATGCAGATAGACGAGCCGCTCAAGTTGTTTAAGAAGCCGGCCACGTTATTCGTCGCGGGCTTCATAGGGTCTCCGCCGATGAACTTCTTTAACTGCACACTAGAAGAAGAGGGAGACAAATACTTCTTGGATGCGGGATTCTTTAAAGTGCCCCTTGACGAGGAATTCTTCAACACTCTCCGTAGCCGGGCAACCGGTAAAGAACTCGTATTAGGGGTTAGGCCAAAGGATCTCATCGTGCGTAGAGAACGGCCACCAACCGATGGGGCGTTCGAGGCGGAAGTGTATGCCGTTGAGCCGCTCGGAACGGAGACAATCCTGAACCTAAGGGTCGATGATAATATCTACAAAGCCGTCGTTGAACCCGATTTCAGGGCGTCACTTGGAGAGAAGGTAGTTGCCTGCATCGACCTCAATAGGTCCCACATCTTCGATCGTCGCACGGAACGCGCAATCGTCTAACCACGTGACCATCATCCTCCTTCACAATATTCATTGGCGGATTTTTATTCCGACTCCCCCAGCAGTCATCTTTTTAAAGGTAATTGACAATCTTTCGCAGCAGATGGCCAAGACTAAGATCGCGGTAACGATAGGCGCGGCTTCTAAGACCAAGGAAATAATCAGAGCTATGGCGCTGTCGGGGGCAACTATATTCAGAATAAACTTCAGCCATGGGTCCCCAGAAGAATGGTCCGAGATGGTGAAAATTGTTCGAGAGATCGAAGAGGAGTTGGGAAAACACTTCGCCCTAATCGGGGATTTACGGGGGCCATCCGTTAGGCTTGGCGATATAGAGAATGTGGTCAGTGTAAAAGCCGGTGAATTGGTTAAGCTGGTGTTAGCTCAGGAATCACGTGGATCCGATAAGCTCATACCGCTACCTAATCCGACCGCGCTCAAAGCTCTAAGGAGAGGTCACGTTATCCTAATGGACGATGGCCGGGCAGCATTCAAAGTGGAGTCTGCCTCCGAATCCGAGGCCATTTTGAGGGCGCTTACAGACGCCCTAATAACCTCTAGGAAAACCATAGTGATCCAGGGAAGCGGATTAGATTTACCCGCGATAACCGATCGCGAGGTTAATGCCATCAAATTCGCCGTTGAGAACGGGTTCGACTACATCGGTTTGAGCTATGTACGCGGCGAGGAAGATATATCCATGCTCCGCGGAATTCTCCTATCCTTGGGAGCTGAACAGACCTCCATAATAGCCAAGATCGAGACACCTGTCGCCGTTAGACGATTAAAGGAGATAGTAGCCGCCGCCGACGTGGTTTTGGTCGCTAGAGGGGACTTAGGCATGCATTTTCCACTAGAGGAAGTCCCGGAGCTGCAGCGGAAGATAATTAGGCTCTGCGTCGAATGCGGAAAACCGGTCATAGTCGCCACCCAACTCCTCGGATCCATGATAGAAAGCCCCGTTCCAACGAGGAGCGAGGTCGTAGATGTGGTTTCGGCGCTTATGGACGGCGTAGATGTACTGATGTTGACCGGAGAAACGGCTATAGGAAGATATCCTGTCGAAGCGGTTAAATGGCTCTCAAAGATAATCGAGAGATATGAGCCAACTATAAAGCCGCCTAAGAGGGAGGTAAAGCCGGAAAATCATATCGGGGATAGATTTGCCGCCGGAATAGTTTCATTAGCCGAATCCCTGAACGCTGTGATCGCGGTTTATACACGCTCAGGGAGGACGGCCGAGAGAATAGCCAGCTTCAAGCCTACGTGTCGAGTCATTTCTGCGTCTCCTAATGAGAAGACTTTAAGGAAGCTCGCCCTGATAAGGGGGATTGAAACATTACGGGTATCGGCTCAGAGCTATGAAGAAGGATTAGACGAACTTGAGGTAAAAATCAGGAGTTCCCGCGATATCCCGGAGAACTCCACAGTAATTCTGACTTATGGGATGCGCGGCGAACCAGTACACATAGTTAAGATAATTCAGCTGAGAAAAGCGGAGGACTAGAAAAGTTCTTGATATCTCACCTTGATTAGGGGCAGAAGTCTTTTCAACACCTTTCTCGTAACCTCTAGATCGTCGCGACAGTGTTTCTTAATTGCGGACAAAGCCTCTTTATTCCCCCTGATGGCCTTCACGTAGAGCGCTGGAACATCCAATCCCTCTACCCTCAAATCCTTCTTTATATTGAGAAATCTGGCAACGTGATATAGATCGCTTCGGACGAGTCTGAGATTACTCTTAACAAACTCAGCGAGATCTATATGGGTCGGGGTATAGAGCCTTTCAATACGTAATCCGTGTTTTAGACTCCTCGCGGCGATGAAGGGTATATCGAATATGCGCCCATTCCACGTAAACATTACCTGATAACCAGCTATTTCCTCTAGAAACTTATCTAGGACCTGAGCCTCATATCGCGGGTTCTTTGAATAAAACCACTTAAATTTGCCAT
>QMUP01000110.1 GCA_003660635.1 Candidatus Wolframiiraptor sp. | reverse complement strand
GATCTTAGAGACATCCTTGAGCGTTAAGCCCCTGCCGGATAATGCGATCGCCGCAACGCGGCCATATTTCGAGATTAAGACCGCGTTTCTTTTCAGCTCCGCGATTATCCTCCTCTCCTTCTTATTAATCGGCCTCCCCCTTCTCGCGATGAGTCCTAAGACTTCTTCCTGTGTATGTTTGGTTAAACCTATCATGTTGGATCCGCAGACTGGGCATCTAGGTTCAGGAGCTAGATCCTTAACGAGTATTTGTCCATAGTATTCATAGCATTCGACGCATACGGCGAACCACGATTCGTTTAAAAGCCTCCCCCTCACGGCCATTAATACAACTCTCCTCATCCCTTCGGGTGTCGAGACCTCTCCCTCAGAGCGGAATCTGCCTAACATCAATCTTCCAAGTGGAGATGGTTCTCCAGTCGGAGACCTCCAATAATGGACCTTCAGTTCCCCGGCGGCGATCTTTTGGAGAAGTTCTCCCGCCCTATCTACGTCGAAATCATGGAATAACGTATAATTCATGGTCTCCCAATAGACGGGAGTCTCTCTCAAGGCCTCGGCGAGTTGGTTTAGGTTTATCTCGGAGAGTCTGGCTTCATGCCTTATTACCCCCATCTTTCTAGCGACGTGAACCAGTCTCCGCTTAAATAATGTAGAAGACTCTATCGCCTTCCTCAATAGCTCCTCATAACCCCTTTCCAAGATCTCTTTGATGGTTTTAATGACGGCCTCGGATGAGATTTGGGTTGATCTAAAAGCCATCCTATATGGGTCTTGCTGACCCTTGATCGGCGAACCCACTTTCTCTGATAGATAATAGCTTATCAGCTTCTGGATCGTCCTATTCACCTTAAGCCCACCATGGATATGTAAGATCACATATTGGCCCGCCTCCTCTACCAAGATCTCCTCATCCGTTGGAATTGGTATATCCAGCTTGATGTGTTCTTCAACCTCCCTAAATGCGCGAATAACCACTTTATCACTTACATGATATTTCTCAGCTATCTCCGCGGCTATCTCCTCCTTGGATTCCCCGCTAAGCCTCCTATCGCGATATTCTCTTCGAAGGGATCCGACCTCCATCGCGACCTCATAGGGCACGGGGATTTCTTCTCCAACCCAGCTGGGAACGGCGCCTTCATAGTCCGCTAAGGGGGCCACGTAGATTCTATCGCCACTCAGGTGATGGATCTCCCATGCTTTACCCATTAAAATGAACCTAGTTCCGGGCTCACCATATTCCGCGACGAATTCCTCGTCTAATATTCCGACAGGCTCGTTGTTCACCTCGTCTATGACTATGTACTGCCGCTCCTCCGGGATCATCGAGAGATTGTTGAAGTAGTATTCATAGAGCTCTCTCGTGTTCCTCGGCTTAACTATGGTGTCGCCGCGGAGATCCGCTATTCCCAGGTTTGCCATGTGCTCGACGACGGCTTTGAGTTCATCGATCTCCAAATCTTTGAAATTGTAAGTCCGCTTGAAGAGGTCGAGGGCTTCTCCTAGTTCAATTCTCCCATACTCGATTAGCAGTCCGGCGATTTGATGCATCAATACATCATAGCTTTTCATCGGGATCTCGGGTTCTTCTAAGAGTTCTCTCTTCGCCCTCCTCGCTATCACCATGGATTCAAGTGCATCATCTGAGTCTATCGCTATGATCACGCCCTTGGCAGTTCTCCCGATTTCGTGGCCGCTCCTTCCAACCCTCTGAATAAGCCTCGTGACCTCTCTCGGGGAATTGTACTGAATACATAGGTCTATTCTCCCAACATCTATTCCGAGTTCGAGGGAAGATGTGCAGACGATCCCGGCCAGCCGTCCTTTCTTTAACGCTTCTTCGGCGGATACTCTCATGGATTTCGAGAGAGAGCCGTGGTGAATGCCTATCTGCATGTGTTCATCCCAAACCCTGAATCTATTCGTTAAGATCTCCGCCAGAGGTCTGGTATTCGTGAAGATGAGGGTCGATGTATGAGAGTCAACTAATGATCGTATGATCCTAAGTCTTGCCGCGACTTCGGGGTGAACACCCAAGTTTTCTGCAAGCTGGTTGTCTTCTGCGGTTGGCTCGGGATAGACCACGTCGAATTCCATGAGTTTAGCTACTGGAACCTTCACTATCTCGCATTCCCTCCCAGATCCAACCAAGAATTTCGCGATCTTATCTGGGCTCCCTATCGTTGCAGAGAGCCCTATTCTCTGGAAATCTCTGCCGACTATTCTCCTGAGTCTCTCGAGGCCGATCGCGAGCTGGCCTCCCCTCTTATCGGTCGCGAGTTCGTGGACTTCGTCTATTATCACCCATCTAACGCTCTTCAAGTGGTTCCTCAAGATTTTCCCAGTTAAGATTACCTGCAAGGTCTCAGGGGTTGTTATCAGCAGGTCTGGGGGCTCGAGGCTCTGTACCCTCCGCTCCCTCTGCGAGGTATCTCCATGCCTGACCGCGCTCTTAAAATCGAGCCTCTGAGACCACCAATCAATTCTCTCGAGTAGGTCCCTATTCAACGCTCTAAGAGGAGTTATGTAAAGGAGCTTTATCCCCGGAGTTCTAGGCTCTATTATCATCTTGCTCAGGATCGGGAGTAACGCGGCCTCGGTCTTGCCGGTACCTGTCGGGGCCATGAGGAGCAGGTTTTTTCCAGCGAGGATCTTTGGTATGGCCTCGAGCTGGGGCTCGGTAAACTGTTTAAACCTCTCCCTAAATGCTTGGGCGACTGGTTTAGCGAGCATATTCAGGATCGCTTCCTCATCTAGAAGCGGCATGGCGGCTCTTACCTAACCCCCTAAACTTGTAAAATCGAGGACTTAAGGATCTCTCAAAATATTTATCAATTCTTCGCTCCAGGGCTCCCGAACTTCTCATAAAGCTCCCTTCTCCTAGCTTCAAGCAGATCCTCCGAAAATCCCATATACCTAGCGGCGCTTAATACGCGCACCCCAAGGGATTCCGCGGCATCCAAGAGGTCTCGTATCCTCGTTTTCCATTCTAAATCTCTCATTAGATGGTGGTCGATGATTAAGTCTTGGAGGAATCTTCTTTTGATAACCTCAAGGAGATTTGTGATCGACTTCTTCATCTCTTCTTCAGTAAACTTATCTCCGAGCAGATAGGTTATTGGGCCATCACAGATCAAGATATCGGGTTTATGTTTTAAGATGAATTTGAGTTGATCTCTCTCCACGAATCCTTCCACATCAGATGAATGAATCACCCTCTCTCCACCGCTACTGATTAAAGTCTCTAAAACGAACCCCAACCTCGAATCATTTCCATGCTGTACCGGATGGGAAAACAGGATCCTACATCCTTTAAATCGAATCTCCTTTGAGTCCGCGACTTCCACCCTGGCGTCGACTTTCTTCAATTTGTCGAGAAATAATTTGGCCCGCCATCGCTGACTGAAATTTATGTTATTTACAGGATCCTTGAGCAAGATCTTCTTTCCTCGAAGCCATTCTATATTTTCTCTTGGCCTCGGAAAGTGATCATAATGGTAATGGGTGATTATTATGAGGTCGGCTTCTGCTGCTTCTTTCTCGATGAGCTGTTTATGCGCGCTCAGTCTTTCGTATTCCAGTTGATGGGGCTTTAATCCATAGCGACGTGGACCAAGGGCGGCTCCAGGATCTATGATTATCCTAGCGTTCTTCGTCTCGATGAGCGTGCACATGCTCCTCGTTCCCATGCTGTCGGCCGCCAAAACTCTTACATTCATGTCTCAGCTTCTTCCCCAATTTTTCTCCCACATAAGGGACAGAATATCGAATCGGCTGGAATTTCACGCCCACAATATGGACATTTTAACGTATTGCTTTCAGCGACTGTCTTTACCGGTTCCCCTTCTTCTTCCATTTCCCTCATGAGTTCGCGTTGTTCCTCTGATTTTTTAAGAAAACTGAAAAACACTGCCATTGCTCCTGAGCCAAACACGCTGATGAAATATTGAATCGTGTAATAAATTTGGTTAAATATATCTGAAAGGAGGTCGGGAAGAAAGATAAAGAGTAGATATGCTGTGAGTAACGCGGCTAGTCCGCCGAT
>QMUP01000109.1 GCA_003660635.1 Candidatus Wolframiiraptor sp. | reverse complement strand
GTGATCTCGGCGAAGAAGGGCGAATATGAGGTTGGAATCGCCCCAGGTGGACAGGCGAGGGAGCACGCGTTCCTCCTCTCGGTGCTGGGAATCAAACAGATAATAGTTCTGATCAATAAGATGGATGATCCGACGGTTAACTGGAGCAAGGAGAGATACGAGGAGGTCAAGCAGGGAGTGAGCGACCTGCTGAAGAGGATAGGCTTCGATGTCTCGAAGATCCCATTCATCCCGGTTTCAGGCTGGTATGGCGACAACCTAATCGAGAAGAGCAAGAATATGCCGTGGTATGATGGCCCAACCCTACTAGAAGCATTAGACCAGTTTGAGGAGCCGCCGAAACCGATCGACAAGCCGCTGAGAATCCCAATCCAAGGCGTTTACTCGATTAGGGGAGTTGGAACGGTTCCGGTTGGCAGGGTCGAGACCGGCGTCCTGAAGCCCGGAGACCAGATCATCATAATGCCTCCGGGGATAAAGGCCGAAGTCAAATCCATCGAGATGCACCATCAGCCACTACAACAGGCGGTTCCAGGAGACAACATAGGCTTCGCCCTAAAAGGTGTTGAGAGATCGCAGATCAAGCGTGGAATGGTGGTGAGTCACCCAGATAGCCCATGCAGCGTGGCGAAGGAGTTCATAGCACAGATAATCGTCATCTATCATCCCACCGCGATCGCCGCCGGATACACGCCGGTCATGCACATCCACACCGCGCAGACCGCTGTTAAATTCGTTGAACTCCTAGAGAAATTGGATCCGAGGACCGGGCAGGTCGTCGAGAAGAACCCGCAGTTCCTAAAGACCGGTGACGTCGCCAAGGTGAAGCTGAGACCGCTTCAGCCGGTGGCCCTAGAACCTTACTCAGACTTCCCGGAGCTGGGTAGGTTCGCCGTCAGGGACAGCGGCATGACCATCGCCGCTGGAGTCGTTAGGGAGATCACCGAGAAGGGGCCGTAACTCCAGCAAACCCTTATTTTTAATTAACAAGCAGTTCTCCGCGGAACATGCCTTCAAACCTAGTTATCAAGTTAGGTGGACATCTAATCTCAACCTCGCAGGGCATCCAAGTAGATCTCCTAAAATGCTATGCCCAATTATTTTCAAGGTTATTTGACGGAGGTAAATGGTGTATCGTGGTCGGCGGCGGCGAGGAGGCTAGGAAGTACATCGCGGCGGCCAGGGCGCTGAATATCGATGAGGCGTTATGCGACGTGATGGCTGTTGAGATAACGAGGGTTCACGCCAAGTTGCTTTCAGCGATCCTCGGCGACAAAGCCTATCAATCCATTCCAAGATCCCTTGAACAGATAGTAGAATTCTCCTCACTCGGCCGGATCGTGGTCTCCGGAGGCCTTCAACCGGCTCAGTCAACCACAGCGGTCGCCGCCCTCGCCGCCGAAGCCTTGGCAGCAGAGAAGCTCATTATAGCAACCGACGTAGAAGGGGTCTATACAAAGGATCCGAAGACAAACCCAGACGCCGAGCTCTTGAAAGAAGTTTCGCTTCCAAAGCTCAGGGAAATCCTAGCCCATTCCTCCCACCAAGCGGGAGAGTACAAGCTAATAGACTCCCTCGCGATGCGGATCCTCGAGAGGAGCAAAATAAGAGCCATAGTGGTTAATGGGAGACGCCCAGAAAACGTCGAAAAGGCCATCTCCGGGGAGAGAGTCGGAACCCTAATCACCCCAGAATAAGGCTTATGAAAACCTGATGAAACACTCGAATATGAAGGCGCGGGGGTAGCCAAGCCTGGTCAACGGCGGCGGGCTCAAGATCTCGAGATGAGGTACCCGCTCCCATAGGGGTTCGTGGGTTCGAATCCCACCCCCCGCATTACAAAATTCGTTTAACGCGCATCTGCCTTATTTTGCCTTAGTAAAAGCGTCTTACTAGATTTCACCAAAACATCCGCTATTTTATGCGGATTTCAAGGTCTTAAAACCAAGAACTAGTAATCCTCTCACATTAGCTCAGTTTAAAGATTAACTTAAGTTTTGCAATTTCTCCCTCTAATCATCGTTGATGTCGTTATTATAGGTCGGTTGATCTAATTACGTGTAGTTTTCTTTTGTATTCCTTTAGGATCGCATCTTGATATTTTTCTATCTTTGCTGCAAGCTTCTCATCATCTGTCACCAGTGTCAGGTTTCTTCTCAATGCTACGACTACATATGCTGTGTCATAGAATGTTGC
This sequence comes from Candidatus Wolframiiraptor sp., assembly GCA_003660635.1. Lineage (GTDB taxonomy): Archaea > Thermoproteota > Nitrososphaeria_A > Caldarchaeales > Wolframiiraptoraceae > Wolframiiraptor. The sequence goes on along the minus strand of QMUP01000109.1, from coordinate 1,895 downwards.
CTCGATCCTGTTAGATATTCTGAGTATTTCTATGGGATCTTCTGGCTCAACTATCTGCATGAATTTAGTTAATGCTATGACCGCTTTCATTATTTCCTCCGCCTCATCCACCGTCAGTTTTTTCAATAGCTTCGTCTCTTTCCATAATGCGTTACCAACCTCATAGATCGTTAGCGTAAGGATGTAGTTTTCTTTCAGGATCTTCAACGACTTCTCTCCCAGCCTCCTCACTATGTTTAGGAGGGCGCTGGCGTCGAGCAGATACCTCATCGCTCCTCCCTGCTCTCCCTGATGGACTCAACGATCTCCTCCTCACTCAGTTTCCTCAACAGTTTAGAGGCCTCGCCTAGAAGCCTCCTCGCTTCCTCCTCTTCTCTCCTCTTGACCTCTTCTTCCAAGGAGCGCCTGATGATCTCGCTGATATTGACCCCGTAGCTTCTGAGCTTCTCCCAGAGCTCCCTCCGAACCTTCGCAGAAACGGTCACAAACCCCATACTACGTCAGAGGTAAGATATATGATATAGTATATAAAAATAACTACCAACTGGTAAAACATCATCTGCTTTAAGAAAGACTCTTCTTACTCCCCCCTTCCTTTTATTCAGATTTTCTTTCACGTATGCTCTTGATAAATTCCGGCCAATGGATTTATTCTCGGAACCTTCCTCATATAATCTTTGTATGCGTCCCCGAATTTCTCGATATTCTTCTTCTCTTCCTCCACAATTTCGATGCATAATAGAGAGAGTAACACCGACCCTATGGCTACGCTGATGGGATGCTGCGCCATGAAGATCAATGATACTATTATCAGCATGTGGCCTAAGAACTCCGGATGCCTCACATAAGCATACAGCCCGCTCTGAATGAAGGTCTCTCTCATCCTATAAGATCTTCTCCGCGTTTGACTCGAGCTTACTAGGACGACTACACCGCAGGCAAAGATTATCCAACCAGCATATGATAATGCGGTTAGATTTGCAGAGTTATAGAAGATTATCGAGGACGCGGTTAACGAGATGTATAGCGCGATGTAAAGCACGTGGCCGATTAAATGGAGAGTCCTCTGATCCCTCAAATGATCTAATCCCTTGACCATGACAGCTTGATGATTATTATCTTTTAGGCGGGCATTTCTGATAAAGAATTTTAAGAAAGCTTCTGACACGACATTCCCCACAGTCCACTTTTAAAAGCCTAATGGCAAACCCCAACATATCTTTACCGAAGTCGTCCACAGTTTATCTCGCTCCAGCCCCTCCCCCTCCAAATCCGCCGCCTGCGCCGAATCCTCCCCCTCCGCCTCCCCCGCTTCGAGTCGAGGTAATCACCATTATGGGCGTGAAGGCTCTAGGCATCCTGACGGCTATGCTGGCCTCTCTTAGTGATATGTTTAATTCATTCATGGCTTTGACGACCTTATCCCCTACTCCTAAAGCTGTGCCATAGATGAGCCACTCGCCCCAAATTGAGATGTCCTGAGGAGCGTACCGTTTTATCAGGGCCAGATCTGAAAGGAATTTCTTGAAGGCATCCCACTCCAGCTTCTCCTTATACGTCGATCCCCTCCATCTCCCGAAAAGGGTTGAGGGGGCGGCAACGGCGACTAAAGATTGGATCAAGAAGATCAGCGAGCCCACGAAGATTTGAGTCGTTATCGAGGAAAAATACGGCAACATCTGCATGAAAACTAGGGAGATGAAAAATAGCGTGGCCGCGAGTAATGCAAACGGGACAATCCTCCTTCTACCACTCACGATTAGGCTTAGCGCGGGTCTACGGCTTGGAGTTCTAGTCACCCATCGAATATCCCTAGCTAATTTAATCGCTCTTTTTCTGTCACTTTTGATTTCATCTATTAAGTCGTCGAGTCTTCCCGTGTCTAGAACGTTTTC
>QMUP01000108.1 GCA_003660635.1 Candidatus Wolframiiraptor sp. | reverse complement strand
TGATTTTTCTTGGAATGGTTACACCGATGGTAGTTGGAGGACTAATAATTCGTTACACATTTGAAAAGGATGTAGGCATAGTAAATGGGTTATTATCCCTTATAGGTTTAGGAAATCTAACCAGATCGTGGACAGCCTATCCCGACACGGCGCTATTTGCCCTTATTTTTGGCTCTGTCTGGCTTTGGACAGGCTTCAGTATGATATTATATTCGGCGGGACTCGCCACCATACCGAAGGACTACTACGAAGCAGCAAAAGTGGATGGAGCTAGTTCATTAAAAATGTTCTATCGTATAACCCTTCCGTTGTTGCGGCCCATCACAATAACTGTTATAACCATGACAATTCTTTATGAGCTTAAAATCTTTGATATAGTATTGGTAGCTACATATGGAGGCCCAGGAGAAGCATCTAATGTTTTAGCATTCCAAATGTGGCTTTATGCCTTCCGATACTTTGAGTTTAATAAAGCTGCAGTGGTGGCTTCTTTGCTTACGGTCCTAACAATAGTTGTTACGATTCCTATGATTAAATTTATGGTGAAAAAGTCATGAAAATTAAAAAATCAACTGTCATGACGGTGATTGTCCATTTAATTGCTTGGACTGTTGCATTATTCTGGATACTACCGTTCATGGGAGTTTTTATGGCTTCGATAAGGCCGTATAGCGAAATAATTCATGGTTGGTGGGACTTCAGCAGCTTTCATCCAACCTTTGATAATTTTATTAAAGCTTGGAACCACAGAGATTTTCCGCTTAGCCGAGGAGTAATAAATTCACTGATAGTTGCGGTTCCGTCAACATTTATACCGCTGCTCGTCGGTGCTCTCGCAGGCTACGCCTTCGCCAGATTCAGCTTTCCAATAAAGAATTACATCTTTCTAACAGTTGTTTTGCTAATGTCCCTGCCTCAACAAAGCATAGCAGTACCCCTTTATCAGATGATGTCTAAATTCCATCTAGTAGATACTTTTCTAGGATTAATACTCGTCCATTCAGCATGGGGACTGCCTTGGATAATACTCTTTATGAGAAATTTCTTTTCAGCTCTTCCAGTTGAGATTGAAGAAGCAGCAAGAGTGGACGGCGCCTCCTACTTCAAAATATTCTATAAAATAGTGCTTCCGATGTCGCTGCCAGCGTTAGCTTCGGTAATTGTCCTTCAGTTCATGTGGGTATGGAACGATTTGTTCATGGCTTTGATTCTAATTTACAGCGACCCAATGAAACTCGCCACCCAACGGCTAATTTACATTGGAAAAACAGGGTATTACCATCTCGATTGGAGCGTACTATCGGCTGCATCCGTAATAGTAATGATAGTTCCCATCTTGATTTTTGTCCTATTACAAAAATACTACATTAAAGGAATGGTCGGATGGACCATTAAGGGATAACCTTAGTCTGACCATATCATTTCAAGCAAGCCTGCGCTTGCCCACGCTTGTAGAGGATTAGCTGTAGGCTCTTTCTCAAGGGTTGACATATCCACCACTTCGCCTCTACTGACAGCGTAAAACTCTGGAATCTTCCCAAGTTTTTTATACACCCTAAGAAGGGCTTCCTTAATTCTTCCTGCATAACTTGTAAAGCCCAGTTTTTGAAGGCCTTTATAGATTATCCAGTTATCATGAGGCCAAATACAACCTAAATGAGGACTATAAGGATCAAAATCAGGCTCTAATGATGAATGAGTTCTTATGCCATATGGAGTCCATAAATCCTCTTTAAAAAGCCTTGAAACCAACAGTTCAACTTTATCCTCTAAAACTATTCCAGTGAAAAGAAGATGGCCAGGATTAGATGCTATGGTCTTCTTCTGTTTCTTATCTCCATCCAAAGCTAAGGCGAAAAAATTTTCCTTTTTCATCCAGAAATCCCTATTAAATTTTAACTTTAAGGTCTTTTTAATAGGCGAAATATCACGGGAAATTTTTCCGCCAATTTCTTTAATTAGAAACTCAAGGCTTTGATAGGCTGCGTAGACGTATCCTTGAACTTCAACTATAGCTACTGGAGGCTTAATTCCTAAATGATCTTCTGTACCGTCTTTCCATCCTTGATGAAAAAGCCCATACGGATTCTTTCTCTTATACTCCACGTATCCGTCTCTATCTAAATCTCCATAATTTCTTATCCAAAGATAAGCGTCTAAAATATTCTTCATTATCCCTTTAACAAATGATTTGTCGCCGGTCTCTCTAAGATATTGAGCCGCCAAGAATATAAAAAGTGGAGTGCTATCGACACTGCCATAATAAGGAAATTTCCAGTTTAGAAGTTTCTTCTGCTCTTCGAGAGTAAATCTATGCTCATGCAAAATCTTTCCAGGTTCCTCTTCAGACATTGGATCAATGATTTTTCCTTGATATTTTGCTAAAATTTTGAGGGTGGCCCTGGCGATTGAAGAATCTATCTTTAATGTTTGCCACGCGGAAATTAGGGAATCACGACCGAAGAGTGTGTTATATCTCGGATAGCCAGCGTTAAGATAGCCATCTGGAGTCTTTAATTTATCAATTTCCAGAAGTAATCTTCGTTTTATTTCATCTATATTCACATAATCATCCTTCGGCAATCTCTGTTAGAGCAAAGAAGTCCCTGTCTTTTTGTCAAATAAATATATTTTTTCTACTGGAAATTCTATCCAATGTTCTTTTTCGACTTTAAATTCCGGGTCAACTATGGCTTTTACAAGGGTTTCTCCAACCTTGAGGTCTAGAATTACCATTTCTCCTAGAGGTTCAGTAGTGTAATGACGTGCTTTTATCAAGTTCTCCTTTTCTTTTCGCCTATAAACCTTGACATGTTGAGGCCTTATGCCCAGCACTACTTCGTTTGAAGTGGCTTTTTCTTTGATGATCTTTACTAAATCTCTGGGCAGTGAATATTTGAACTCTCCAGCGTCAAGTACACCCTCATCAGTAAGGGTACAATCAAAGAAGTTTGTAGGAGGACTGCCGATAAAACCAGCCACGAAAATGTTAGATGGTTTTGCATAGACACGGTCTGGCGAATCGAATTGCTGCAGTACCCCCCTATCCAGAATGGCTACCCTATCCGCCATAGTCATGGCTTCAACCTGATCATGAGTAACATAAATGGTTGTAACTCCAAGTTCCTTTTGAAGCCTTTTAAGTTCAGCTCTCATGTAGACTCTAAGTTTAGCATCTAAATTGCTTAGGGGCTCATCCATAAGGAAAACTTTGGGTTCTCGGATTATAGCTCTACCTAAAGCAACCCTTTGCTGCTGTCCACCGCTCAACTGCTTAGGTTTCCTATCAAGAAGATCTCTTATTTGAAGCAATTCTGCAACCCGTTGCACCCTTTCCTTTATTTCTTCCCTTGGAACCTTTGCACACTCCAAAGGAAAAGCCAAATTTTCAAAAACAGTCATATGGGGATAAAGAGCATAACTCTGAAAAACCATTGCCACATCTCTATCTTTCGGTTCTAGATCATTCACAAGTCTATCACCAATGTAGATTTCTCCTTCATCAGGAGTTTCAAGACCAGCAATACATCTAAGAGCAGTAGTCTTACCACTGCCCGAAGGCCCTAAAAGCACAACAAACTCCTTATCCTTTATATCTAAGCTTAACCTATTAACTGCTACAACCTCTCCGAAACACTTAGTCAAGTCTTTGAGAACAACTCTCGCCAACTGTAAACCTCCATATTTTACTCATTATTTAATGATAATTAATAACTTTACGCTTAAATTTTCAAGAACTAAGTAATCTACTCTAGAGCCCTCGCTTCCAGTCTTCCTTTTCAAATGCCTAAGCAATTTATCAATGCTTGCATATTCGTTTGTCCATCCCTCAACTTTAAGAAGAATCTCCCAAGACCTTCGTCTGCCCTGCAATTTCTACGCTAAAAAAGAAAGGTAGTTCTGGCATACAAAAGTTATGTACTCCAGAATTGGTGGGCCGGGAGAGATTTGAACTCTCGACCTTCCGGTTATCAGCCGGACGCTCCAACCAGGCTGAGCTACCGGCCCTCCGGCATTCGCTTACAGCATAAAATGACTTATCTGGGAAATAATATTAAGTTTTCTCGGAGGGCCCGTGGCCAAGTCTGGATTAAGGCGCCGGCCTCCGGAGCCGGAGAGCAGGGGTTCAAATCCCCTCGGGCCC
>QMUP01000107.1 GCA_003660635.1 Candidatus Wolframiiraptor sp. | reverse complement strand
TACGCCTAGTACGCCTCTAGAAGCCATGTAAGGTACTCCCTGGGTTTCGAATCCGCCGACGGCAAGAGACCCGAGTATGACACCCGGGCCCACACAACGGACAAGATATTCCTTAAAGGTCGCAGGGGCTTTCGGGAGAGTTTTCACGGGCAACGGCGGCCCAACACCGAGTCTAATTTCCCTCTCTTCCCCTTTTTCGCCCTCAGCCATAGCGATCTTTATAGGGATTACATGGAGCTTATATTTTTCGGTTATACACTATAGTGATTGACGTAAAGATTTTAACTCCTTATGTACCTTGTACCACCGAAGATCGTAAATCAGCTAGACATTCTCCGGCAAGCCGAGGAGGAGGTTATCCAAAGCTTATATAAAAGATCGGGTTACTGAAGGCGGATTAATGTCAACGAGGAGCTGGCACGCTCTAGCCATTGACGAGATTTTGAGATCTCTAAAGACCACGCTTAATGGGTTAACTGATCGTGAAGCCTCTGAGAGGCTCGCTATCTATGGGCCCAACGAGCTGAGGAAGGAGAAGGGAAGATCAAAAATAGGCATCTTCGTTGAACAATTCAAAAACGTTCTGATAATAATCCTGCTGATCGCAACGGGGTTGTCGATAGTAATAGGCGAGGTATTAGACGCCGTCTTAATCTTGACGATAGTCCTCGCGAGCGCCGTCCTCGGGGCCTTCCAAGAATATCGAGCTGAAAGAGCTCTAGAAGCATTGAGAAAGTTAACCGCTCCAGAAGCCTCCGTTATTAGATCTGGAAAGGAAAAGCGAATCCCCGCAAGAGAAGTCGTCCCAGGTGACATCCTCGTACTCACGGCAGGTGATAAAGTTCCTGCAGATGCTAGGATAATAGAGGCTCACGATTTGAAATTAGATGAGTCATCGCTAACCGGAGAATCAACAACAGTAACAAAAAGCGCTGACGTGTTACTCCCCGAAGATACGCCTCTTGCTGATAGAGTTAACATGGTTTACGCCGGGACGGTCGTCGTTTACGGTAAGGGGAAGGCCGTCGCCGTCGCCACGGGAATGAATACAGAAATGGGTAAGATAGCGGCCTTTGTGCAGGAGGTAAAAGAAGAGAAAACTCCACTAGAAAAGCGAACCGACGAAATAGGAAAAATACTCGCATACCTATGCTTGTCCGTCGCAGCCATCGTCGCGGGGATAGGGTTCTTCGTCTGGCACTACGACATACTCACGATGGCTATATGGGCTGTCAGCCTCGCCATAGCCGCGGTTCCAGAAGCACTACCCGCGGTGGTGACGGGCGCCCTCGCAATAGGAATGTACGCTATGGCGCGGAGAAATGCTATTGTGAGAAGGCTCCCGGCCGTGGAAACTCTGGGCTGCACGACCATAATTTGTGCGGATAAAACCGGAACTATAACGAAAGGTGAGATGACTGTTCGGAAAATATTCTTGAAGAAGTTCTCCGGGAAATTGATTGAAGTCACTGGCGCCGGCTACGCTCCAATAGGAGAACTTAAGATTGAAAACCACGTGATAAATGATCCAAGAGAAATAAAGGAGCTGGAGCTTCTCTTGCTAGGATGCTCCCTATGTAATGATGCGAGGCTCGAAAAGGAGAACGACAGGTGGGTGATAAGGGGAGATCCGACGGAGGGCGCGCTGAAGGTCTTATCTAGGAAGGCCGGAATCTCTGGAGAATTGGAATCGCGATATCCGAGGATTGATGAGGTTCCATTTTCCTCGGAGAGAAAAAGGATGACGACGGTCCACAGAATGGATGATGGATCGATAATAGCGTTTATGAAGGGGGCTCCGGAAGTGGTTCTCTCCCGTTGTTCAAAGCTAATGGTAGATGGCGAGATCTTGGATCTCAAAAAGAGCGATGTGGAAGAAATATTGAAGATAAATGATGAGATGGCTTCTAATGCCCTTAGAAATCTAGCGATAGCTTATAAGATAATTGATAAAATCCCCGAGGAAATTGATGAATCATTTGAAAACGAGTTCATCTTCCTTGGAATAGTTGGAATGATAGATCCTCCAAGGCCCGAGGTCAAGGACGCCCTAGAGCTATGTAAAAAAGCTGGAATAAAGGTAGTAATGATAACTGGAGACCATAAGCTGACGGCGCTCGCCATCGCTAAAGAGTTAGGGATTTTCAAAGAGGGAGACATAGTCTTAACGGGAAAGGAATTAGAAGCGATGAATGAGGAAGAATTCGAAAACATAGTTGAGAAAGTAACAGTATATGCGCGAGTATCGCCTGAACATAAAATGAAGATCGTTAAGGCGTTAAAGAAGCGAGGTCACGTCGTCGCGATGACTGGCGATGGGGTAAACGATGCTCCAGCATTGAAATCTTCGGATATAGGCGTGGCTATGGGGATAACCGGAACAGAAGTCGCCAAAGAGGCCTCCGACATGGTTTTATCCGACGATAATTTTGCAACGATAGTGTCGGCGGTTAAAGAGGGAAGGAGAATATATGACGACATCAAGAAATACCTCTTTTACCTATTGGGCTGTAATATAAGTGAGATATTGATACCGCTTTTTGCATCATTTATGGGTCTTCCACTGCCTTTCACCGCAATACAGTATCTATGGATAAATCTGACGACAGACGGCTTGCCGGCTATGGCCTTGGGAATAGATCCTGCTGAACCTGATGTAATGGAGAGGCCTCCCAGGGATCCGAAAGAAGGAATTCTAACCAGAAAAGAGACTCTGCTATTCCTCGTATTCGCCCCATTCATCACGACCATAGCAATCTTACTGAATTTTATCGATGGGCTTGCTTCAGAGCCCCTAGTGAGGGCCAGAACACGGATCTTCACCTTAATGATAATAATCGAGTTGCTGATAGCGTTATCATTTAGATCGATTAAACACAGCGCATTCAGGGTTGGAATAACCAAAAACAAATTCCTGATATTCGCCATAATTGTCTCCTTGGTGATGCAATTATGTGTGCTTTACATCCCCGTCTTCCACGGACCATTTAGGGTAACATTTCCAGAACCACAGGACTGGATTATAGGATTGGCGTCAGCATTGGTGGATTTCGCATTACTTGAGATCGCAAAAGAAATCGTGTCGAAAATGCGGTGGTGACTAGCGGGCCTCTAGGAGATTCATCAATTTCACGGCATTTTCCAGCATCCCGTGATCGTTGTTGAAATAAACATATTCTCGAGCAACTTTTAGTCCTAACAGTTTGCTAGCGACCTCGCGGAGTTCTCGATCGCTGTAAGAATACGCGTACCAAGTCTCCCTACCATGCATCCTCAGATATATCGTGTCATTTGAAGGAATTAATGCCCTAGGAAGTCCTGGCGCATCAACAGAGCAGAAGATGGCACCGCATCTCTCAACTTCTCTTGTATAATCCCACCATCCTTGATGTCGAAACTCCATGACTGCCAGCCCCTCCAATGCCGTGTCTTTCACAAAGCTCTTCACCTTCAGCAGGTTTTCATAGGAAGGTCTGAAGAACTCCGGAAACTGGAATAGATAGAAGGCTATCTTCTTCTGCATCGGCTTCAGAGTCTCGACGAATCTCTCCCAGAGTTTCGGCGAGCTTGGGCCTAGTCTTGAGCGATGGGTTATGCTTCGATGTACCTTAATGCTGAAGTCGAAGTCCTGTGGAGAATCCCTAACCCAAGTTGAAACCCAGGCTTTCTGAGGAAATCTATAGAACGAGGCATTTATCTCGACGGTCTTGAATCCCCTAGAGACGTACCACTTAAAGGGCGAAGGCTTCCCCGGGTTCCAAAAGTAAGTATAACCGGAGGTCCCAACTCTCTTCTTCAATTCCCCGAGAATTAAAACGCCATCAGAATAATAAAATTAATTATCAGCGTAGTCATCTTGGAGATGAATGAGTTTCGAAATTCAGGGCACTTTAAAATGCATCGACAGCACGTTTCTCAAGCCCAATGCATCTAGAAAGGATATTGAGAGATTATGCATGGATGCGAGAAAATACGGTTTCGCAGCGGTCTGTGTTAATCCCTACTTCGTTGGATTTGCCTCGGAGCTATTAAAGGGAACCGAAGTAAGGGTATGCGGGGTCATCGGGTTCCCCCTAGGCGCCACCTTAAAAGAGGTTAAAGTCGCTGAAGCCAGACTAGTGAAGAAGCTCGGCGCCTCGGAGATAGATATGAT
>QMUP01000106.1 GCA_003660635.1 Candidatus Wolframiiraptor sp. | reverse complement strand
TTCATGTCAAATGAAACCGTGGCATACAAGATCTTCAAGAAACTCGGAGCAACCCACGTCCTAATCTTCGTCACCCACGTTAGCTACGGTCAAGAGGCAAGGTTGCTGGGTTACGGAGATGAGGGAAAGTGGATCTGGATGCTGAGGATAGCTGAGCAGGAAGGCCATGAGATAAACGAGGAAGAATACTTAACCGAGCGGGGTGCTCCGACGAATAAATTCTGGAGCGAGACCACCCTCGGTCAACTCATACCCTATAAGCCAACGCAAATAGCCACGGGCAGAACCGTTTACGCATATCAGCTGGCTCAGCTGAAACATTTCAAATTGGTCTACGAATCGGATAGACCGTATAGCAGCTTCGCCTACGTGTACATCTACGAGATCGTGGATTAACCGATGTAAAACGGCTCCTTACCCCGCTTTCTCCCCTCTTGCAGCATCTTCTCGTAATCTTTCTGGAACTCCTCTAGCAAGGCCTTCTGCTTCTCTATTTCCTCATCAAGCCTCTCCAAATCCACCCTAAATCCCAAGGCCTTTGAGAGCACCTGTATCAAGTCCCTGGCGGCGACGGGGTCGGGGAAGTAGGGGACTACTTCGGTTATCAGGAGCCAAGCTTTCCCGGTTTTCCTCGAATAGAAGAAGAGTAGATAGGAGGATAATTTATCGGCTGGAATGTTCTCGAGACCTGAGATCAACCTCGCCCCCGATTCGAGGAACCTCCTAACACCCTCTGGATCCACAGACGCGACGTATGTTCCCCGCTCGCCGGTTATCTTCAATCCGGTTAAGAGATAGTAGTTATAAGCCTCCCTCTCGATCAGGAATTTGTGAAGTTTCTCGGCGATCACGTAGCCCCCTTCGAGGCTGTCGATCATGAAGTTCCTGACGATAAACAATAGCTTCACATTCGACCCTTCATACATGTATAACTCGATCTTAGGCCTGGTGGCAATTCCACCATTAACTAAACTCACGTGTGGAAAGTATAGGGACCTAACCTCCGCTATCTTGACTGGTTTGAGGTCTTCCACTAGATAATTGATTGCGATTGTCGGAGCCGCGCCGGCGGAGGGCGAGGCATCGATCACGTGAGCTCCTTGGAGATCCGCGTTTTTCCCCGATTCGGTAAGTAATATTTTGACCTCCTGCGACCTCGCCAAGCGCTGCACCTATTGACCCTTCACCTATTGGGTTATTTAAGTTGTACCCAGATTTTTAGGTCTACTGGCCCAGCTTAGATTTACGCATTTTTACGACCAAGTCTATGTATCTATGTTTTAAGGAGATGCTTGGGGGGTGCGCCGATTTAACGGGAGCGCCGCAGATAGGGCAGGAATCTCGTCGGAGGGTGTATCGCCCACATTTTGTGCACTTATGGAGAAGCCCCGGCATCGCCATCACTTTACTTGAAGGGTCCCCCTTCCACCAGCTTCCTGGACAACCCTAATGCATTCGGAGGCGACTTTCTCCAAGAGTTTTTTCGCCTTTTCCTCGTCCTCGGCTTCAACTCTAACCAAATATTTCGGAGACCCAATAGTCGTTATAGAGACCAGTTCACCGCTTCCCGCGGCCTTCAGCCCCCGTTCAGCGGCCTTCCTTATCGCCTCCACCCCGTTACCGGATGGCACGGTCAGGATTAGGGTGCCCTTCAATATTGCCCGCTTTAGTTTTATCTCTTGGTTGACGAGCTTTATCAGGAGCTGCGCGGTCTTTTCGTCGAGCTTCATCCACCTTGGAAGCTTCCTGGTTTCCAAGATCTCAACGAATACGTCATATAAGCTGAGTTCCCGCCTCATCGCCGGCTCGATTATAGAGGCTCTAAGCTCCTCCTCTGATTTACCAGATCTCTCAGCTAAGAGCGAAATTATCCTCTTCACCTTCTGCTTCCTCTTCCATTCGAGAAGCTTCCACTCGCGTTCCTTCTGGGCTACGCGGCGAAGCGAGGCATCTACCTGTTTCGAGGCCTTATCTACTCTGAGAACCTTGAAGACCTCCCGCTGATTCTCCCTCAAATAATCCCTTATATTCCTGACCCATTTAAGCGAGATCTCAGAGATGTGGACGAGGCCCTCCCAACCCGGGTATTCTAGGAGGTCGAGGTAAGCTCCATATCGCTCTATCCTCTTCACGACCCCTACTATTAAATCTCCGACCTCCGGTGCTTCGGCCTCTACAAATTCGGACATTTTCCGGGGAATATTTCGGGTGGATATATTTAAACCGAGAGGGGGCTAAAATCAGGTCAATTTCTCCAAGACCCTCCCCAAGATCTTGGCCTTACCTCCACGGGGGAGGGCGAGCGGGGCGCCGCAGACCTGGCATTTGACCTCTATCTTCGCGTGGTCAAAGACTATCTGCTTGTGACCGCATTCAACGCATTCAACTAGGAGGAAAGTGGAGCGAGGCTTCGGAATGAGCTTCTCCCAATCGATCTCCATCCCAGACTTCACCAGCAGGATAGCTTAGATCAGGGATTGCTTATTAACCCTTCCCCTCTCCCCCGTTTAGGGCCGCCGACTACGGCGGAGCCAATTTTTAAATAGAGCGTGGAGGAAAAGGTGCCGAATTGAAGATTCCGGGAACGATAAACACGTATTGTCCTAGATGTCGAAAATACACGCCCCATAAGGTTACTCTGTATAAGAAAGGGAAGGATAGGGCTCTGGCGAAGGGTGCAAGGCACCACGAACGAGAACTCCACGGCTACGGTGGACAGAAATATCCGATTCAGAGGAAGAAGTCGAAGACCACGCAGAAGCAGACGATTAAGCTGATCTGTAATGAATGCGGGTACACAATCCATAAGGAAGGCATCAGGATGAGGAAGCTGGAGATCGTCGGCTAAGCTCCAACAGTTTTTCCTCTAAGATTTCCACACCTTTCTCCAATAATTCTTCATCTACGTTTAGTGGAGGAGTTAGGATTATCGTCGACCCCTTTCTCCTGACCAATAAGCCGACCCTAAAGCATTCTCTAACGATCTCTTCGGCAAGAGCGACGTTGCTATGGGAATCCCCTCCAATTACTTCGATTCCTAGAAGCATTCCGAGCCCCCTGACCTGCCAAGGGACCCCAGCCTCCTCGACTATCTCTGACAACCTCTTCCTGATATTTCTCCCAAAGCGTTCACTTCGCTCAACTAACCCCTCATCCTTGATTACGCGGAGCGTCGCGAGAGCCGCTGCAAGCGAGAGCTGACAGCCACCGGTAACCGATTCATACATATCGGGCTCTAGGTCGAGCAAATCCTCCCGCGCGGCGAAGACCCCTAGGGGGAGACCGGAGGAGAATTGCGCACCTAATATGATGGCGTCCGCGTTAATGTTCCAGTGATCTAGCGCAAACCATCGCCCAGTCCTCGCAGGAGCAGTTGAGAATTCGTTTGCGACTAGGAGGGATTTGACTTCTTTAATCATCTTCGATAACCTTTGGAGGTATCCCTCCGGTGGGATTACGACCCCTGCCTCAACTTGAATGGGTTCGAGAAAGACCGCGGCCAGGTCTTCGGGAGCGACGGCTTCGACGAGCCTCCTGAAATAATCTATGCACGTCATCTGACAATTCTCCGGTTTCAACCCAAAGAAACATCTAGAGCAGAAGGGGGGAGGTATATAGATTACGTCTTCAACGCCCGTGGAAATCCTCCTAGCCCTCGAATCCGTTGAGAGGCTTAGCGCTGCTTGAGTGGATCCATGATAGGCTCCCAAGAAGCCCGCGACCACCCGCTTCCCCGTGTGCCACCTAAGACCCCTAATGGCCGCATCGACAGCCTCGGAGAAACTATCCGTCAAGATCATCCGCACATCTCCACGAATGGGGAGTATCTTAGAAAGCTCCTCTGCGAATTCTAATGCTTCTTGAGAATACGCCGCCTTTAAACTGTAGGACGCCAGCTTTTCGAGTTGATCCTTTATAGCACGCTGTATTTCGGGATGCCTTCCTCCAAGGGGTAGTAGCCCGAACCCTGAGGTGAAGTCGATGTATATGTTGCCATTTATGTCCTCGACCAGAGGCCCTTCGATGCTTTTAACAACCATGGGAAACTCCCTTTTATAGGATCGAGCCATCAACTCCACATCTCTGGAGATTATCTTCTCGGCATCACCTGACGTTGGAGGCTTCGATATTTTCGGCGCAGAAACCTTCATCGTAACGGCGGATATCTGAGGGTGAAGAGTTATAAAGTTATCACAGCCTCGAGAAAGCTCAC
>QMUP01000105.1 GCA_003660635.1 Candidatus Wolframiiraptor sp. | reverse complement strand
CTACAGCCACGCTCAACCAAGATTTCCAAAAGGTCTGCCGACATTCCAGGATAGAATTTCACTAAGGCGGCGTCGGGCGAGAAACCGGGTTTAAAGGAGTATTCGTTGGAGCCTCTTGGATTTAGACCCCGCGCATTCACCTTAATCTCCCCATCCGCGACGTATGCTATTGGATCCGCGTTCACGGATTTGAAGGCGTCCCTGCTACTCGTATGGAGTTTTCTCACCCTAGTCCCCCTGTGAACGGCGATAATTGTGTCGGAATGCCACGCGTGCATAGCTACACAGACCTCCGCGAAGGGGGCGTGTCCGGCGACCCTGACAGCCGCGATCAAATTCGTGGCCGCGTCGCTTGAGGGCCTATCAGAGGAACGCTGCGCCCCCACGAAGATTATCGGAATCGGCGGCTTCTGGAGGGCGAAGCTTAGCGCAGCCGCGGAGTACCCCATCGTGTCCGTTCCGTGGGTTATCACGACGCCGTCAAATCCCTTTCTAATGAGGCTGTCGACTTCCTTGGCCATCTCGTTCCAGTGATGCGGCGTCATGTCCTCGCTGAAGAGCGAGAAGAGGATTTTGGCATCGAGGTCGGCGAGATCGGATAGTTCTGGGACTATTGAGAGGAGGTCCTCGGCGGTTATGGCCGCCCTAACCCCACCAGTCCGATAATCGATCCTACTCGCTATCGTCCCTCCGGTACTCATAACCATAACTTTCGGTAATCCCGGTTTCGCTGGTGGACGCGGCGGCGGGATGAAACGCGGCTTCTTCGCAGATGCGAGTTTTCTTATCTCCTTTACTTCTGAGACCCGTATTCCCACGTTGTACCCATTTGGAAGCTTTATCACGATGTATCCGGGGTCGGCGAGTTCATATCTCGCCATCAGGATGCCGCGATAGGTTTTTTCACCCGCCCTTATCTCGACCTCATCACCGATCTCGGCGCCCACTCCCTCTAACATCGCTCTTGCTTCCCCAGAGTAACCTTGGAGTTTCTCGCTGAGACTCACAGCTCTTCTGTCACCAGTTCCCATATTAAGGCTTTAACAACATCCCTATCGAGGATCTGAGCCCTTAAAGGAGGGAAGATTATGCCCGGCGCTCTCAACTTTTTTAAACGAGGATTTCATGCCTTTTCCCAACGACATGAGGCGCTACGAGGTTCCGAGGAGGATTAGAGGCGTCGAGGCGGAGGCCGCCTTCACGGTCTTGGCGATTGCCAAGCGGGTTGAGGCTGGTGGGCGGAGGGTTGTTCACTTAGAGATAGGTGACTCTTGTTTCGATACCCCTGACCACATCAAGGAGGCTGCTGTAGAGGCATTAAAGCGGGGGGAAACTCATTACACCCACACGGCGGGGATACAAGAGCTGAGGGAGGCGATAGCAGAGAGCGTTAAGAGGGATTATGGGGTCGAGGTTGATTGGAATAAGAACATCGCCATCACGAATGGATGTAAGCAAGCTATCCTAGCCACAGTGCTCTCCATAGTCGATGAAGGAGAAGAAGTGCTCTATCCTAATCCAGGTTATCCCGAATACGAGGCGGCTGCCTATTTCGCCGGAGGAAAACCCGTTCCCTATAAGCTGGCCGTCGAAAACGACTTCAGAATAGATCCGGATAGGATCGCGGAGCTAATTACGTCGAAGACTAAGCTCCTGGTCATCAACAGCCCTGAGAATCCATGTGGATCGGTGGTGACTAGAGAAGAGCTAAGGGCTTTAGTGGAGTTATCAGAGGATCACGGGTTCTATATACTCTCAGATGAGATCTACCGCCCCATACTCTTCGACGGCGAGAAACATCACTCCCCACTAGAAGTCAAGGGAGGACTCGATCGCGTCGTAATAGTTGACGGATTTTCTAAGAGATACGCCATGACCGGATGGAGGATAGGATACGCATTAGTACCAGAGGAAATCATGCCACAAGTATTCACACTCCTCAACGTCATGACCTCCTGTCCCAACTCCATTTCCCAGAGGGCGGCCCTCGCAGCCCTCAAGGGGCCGCAAGACCCCGTGTTCCGGATGGCTAGGGAATATGAAAAGCGTAGAAACATAGCCGTTGAAAGACTTTCTGAGGTTGGAGGGATAAAATTCGCAAAGCCCCGTGGAGCATTTTACCTCATGATAGATGTGAGGAAGGTATTGGGGAAGTTGAGGATGAATTCGGAGGAGTTCGTTAAGATGTTGATTGAAAAATATGGTGTAGCATTCCTCCACGGGACCGCCCTCGGATCTTATGGAGAGGGATTCATCCGAATGAGCTTCGCCACTTCCGAAGAGGAAATAATTGAGGGAATAGAACGCTTTAAACGGGCTTTAAATGACATCCTCAGCTCTTAATCGCCTCAAAAACCACTAGTCTCCAGCAAGGTCTGCCGGATCCGTCGAAAACGTAATCCGCGTTTGGCAGAGTCTTTAAGTGATCTATCAACCTGATGAGCGTTTTCCCAAAGGGGTAGATGCAATAATCTAGGACCTCCGGCCTTAACCCCATCTTCTCCATCAATTTTACGGATTCACCTATCCCCACCAAAGAAACCACTGAGACAATCAGCCTGCCATTTTTCTTAAGATGCCTGGGAGCGCCCTCAATCACCTTATCCAAAACAGCCCGTCCATCTCTTCCTCCCCAAGTAAACCTCGGAACAGGCATTCTCGAGGGCGTCATCGGCGGATTACAGATAATTAAGTCGAAGCACTCATCTTCGACAGGTTGATAGAGGTTTCCGAACCTGAATTCTATCTTCTTCTCCACGTTATTTAGCGAAGCATTCTTCCGCGCAACGCGAAGGGCCCTTGAAGATATATCGGTGGCCACAACCTTCTTTGCCCCCAGTTTTGCCGCCAGAATTGCGAGAAAACCAGAACCTGTCCCGAGGTCGAGTACTTCAGCTCCCTCAACATTCCTCAGGTTTTCCGCGATGAGCAAGGTGGCGACGGATGGAGAATAAACCTTAGAATCCTTATGCAGTTTTATCGCTATTCCCCTGACGCGGTATTCGAGCGTCGATTTCAAGTTCGTCTTCAATGATTTTTCATGGCTCATGATTTTATTTTTCTCATTATCGCGTCTCTAACTCTCGCTTGGATCCAAGGCGGGGTCAGGGGGAGGAATATCCTCGAGTACTTTAAATCCATGGCCTCGACGACATCATCTACTCGTCCCTCCTTTAGATAGCCTTCAACCAAGCTGCATCCGAATCTCTCCGCAAGGTCGGCGTCCAAGTAATGGCAGGTATAAAACAATATTTCGGCGAGGTCCCATGAAAAAGATCCATCATAGGTGCATTGTTCTAAATCAACCAAGTATATTTCGCCGCCATCCGAGAAGATTACGTTAAATGGATTACAATCGCCCATAGAGATCCCATGTCGGTGAAGCCTTCCGAGTAGTTCTCCAACCCTTCTACTCTTCTCCTCAAGACCCATCGGATCCGGCCCCGATGTCAAGACATTTACGAGGTTCTTCCCCTCAACAAACTTTTGAAAGAGGATTTTCCTCGGCCAATTGACGTGCAATATTTCGGCGGCGTTAAATCCCAGCTCCAATAGCTTATTAACAAAATAGATTTCATTGCTCATCCTGATTGAGGCGAGAAGCGAGAAATTTTTCACGCCTATCGCCCAGAGCCAGGCCGCGAACCATTTGAAATCGGTCCAGTCGAGGTACTTTTTTACGAATATCTTAAAGTCGCGGCCATCTACCTTAAACTTCGCCACATAGGCCGAGTTCAAAACCCCGGCGACCCTCTTCAACTCTATTTCATTTTGCTTAACTCCATAGGCCATTTCTATGAACTGTTTTATTCCCAAGTCGACGAAGAGTGGTTGAGGACCGAGGGAAGTCTCGATCCTGATTCTCTCCGAAGGCTCCGGAATCTTGACGGGTTTAAGCATTCTCAGATCTAATCCTAGATCTTTAATTGAGTCTAGAGGAGAGGAGAGCCCGGCATTTAGATAGAGCCTGAATACGTGTTCCAATTCCTCTGAAAACTTTGTGTAAATGGATTTCTTAGAGAGGACATCTCTCACGAATCCGTCGGAAGGAGAGTATTCATTACCTTTCCGTATGACTATACCTTCCTCGACTAAGAGATCTAACGCCTTGCTAAATCCCCTCAGCGAGTTACTGAGAAAAGAGTCTAAACCTTCACTAAAGGATGCCTCAATATAGGGTCTGATAAGTGGATAAACAGCTGAAAGTCTCTTTAATTTATCGAAGAGGAAGAATTCGGGGCTTATCAAGAGCCTCGTGGAAGCGAGTTTATGT
>QMUP01000104.1 GCA_003660635.1 Candidatus Wolframiiraptor sp. | reverse complement strand
GCCTTCTTAATCGTCACGTTCTCAACCATGACCCTTTGACGTTTCCTATCAACTCCGGTCACCTTACCCTCAACCCCCTTAAATTCTCCGCATAATATCTTAACTCTATCACCAACTCTGATTGAGAAAGATCTTCTACCATATTTTTCTCTAAGCTCTGGGGAGAGGTGAGCTGACATAAGTTTAGATAAGATGTGAAGAGGAGCATTATAGAGGAGCCTTCTCTGCTTTCTAGGCTTCGAAGATACCTTAGCCATATAACTCACCCCTTATGCCGAGCCTAAGACCTCCTGCGCTGCGATAAACTCCACCTTCTCTCAACTTATTTCCGAATCATTCGATATAGGTCACTATTTAACTCCTCCCTAGGTTCTAGGCAAGCACCCTCGTTACTCACTCGTTTCAAAGCATTTTCTATTATTTCCTCGCTTACCTTCTCCATATAGTAGTAATCTCTCGAATCTATCTATATCATAGGCCTCGAAGATTATCATCCTCATCCCTTCATACTCTGGGTCTCTTCCACAATCCCCTTGTCCATGCGCATAAGATGGAAAAAGTAAATAAAAAATAAATTGGGAGAATTGATGATATAGCATTCAGAGTATTCCTAAGCTCTTGAATTCGCTGATAACCTCATCTAATCCTAGTTCTCTTAGTTTTTCTTCAGTCGGTATTCCGGTCTCTACATCCCAACCTCTTTCCTTATAGTACTCATCTAGCCATTTCTTTGCTTTATCCGCATCTAGTTTAAAGCCCTTATGAGGACCACTTGGTAAGGGTACCTCAAACATCCTAGGTGGCAGATAGTTCCAGTCTTTTCTCCTGAAGCCTTCTCTGATGCTAAAGCATATCTCTAGATTCCAGATTCTCTCGCCTATTTTATTAGCTTCCTCAACAGTCAAATTCCATCCAGTAACAGCATTTATCGCCGCCACATGATAGCTAGGATCAATTATTCCATAGCCTGCGCTTGTTACGAAGAAGCAAACTATCGCTGAATCCATGAATCTTCTCATGTTCTGGGTCTCGATCGTCTCGCCAGCATTGTGGCAGGATCCCCTATCTCCAGTCATATAATCTACCCACCAATCCCATTCAGGAGTCCTCGGATCTGAACCAGATAGCTCTCCGCCTAATGCTCCGATCATTGCATATTTTTCTGCCCCTTTACCTATTCTTTCGGCGGCTTTTTTACATCCTTCCGCTAAGATATCTCCTATACCTTCTCTGTAAGCTATCTTTTCCATGAGTTCAAGTTGGGCATCGACGTTTTCCCATTCTAACTCGATACCTCCAAGATCTTCTTTTGTCAGAATGCCTCTCTGATAGAGTTCTTTGGCAAATGAAACTACTTTCCCACAGCTTATATAATCAAGTCCAAGATCATCGGCAAGATGAGTTGCTGCTAAGCCTTCTCTAAAGTCTGTGATTCCGCATCCAGTGATCAAGTTAGCTGTTCCTTCGTATTCGATCGCCATCGCCATACCTCTGAACTTTTCGGTATGAATTACTCCAAACGGCTTACAGTGTTGAGGACATGCAAAGCAGGCATATTTTCTAAACATCAATTCTCTCTTATAGAACTCTGGTGAAACCTTGTAATACTTTTCAGGCGGAACCCACGCTTCTTGGAAGTTCCTATAGTTGAATCCGAATCCTGCATTGGCCCAATCATTCCAGTACAGAATGCCATAAGTTTGATAGAATGCGTTTCCTGGTCCTGTCAGCTGAGCTTTTATTGCATCTGTAACCTCCATTAATTTGTCTAAATCTGATACCTTAATTCCCTTGGTTCCTCTAACAGCTATCGCCTTAAGATTTTTCGAGCCTAAGACGGCTCCACCTCCATATCTTCCTCCAGACCTATGGAATTCTGTCAAAATAGTCGTTATCTTCACCAAGTTTTCTCCGGCCGGACCTATGCAAACGACTCTGACAAAGGGGTCCTTTAATTCCTTGGTTATCTTTACGGCAGTAGCATAGGTGCCACATCCCCAGAGATTGCTAGCGTCTCTAAACTCAACTTCATCATCTTTTATGAATAGGTAGGTCGGCTTCTCAGCCTTACCCTTTATTATGAGTCCATCCCATCCAGCATATTTAAGTTCTTGGTTCCAATTTCCGCCTTGATGTCCTCTGGAAAATCCACCGTGTTGTGGAGACTTAAAGACGAACGCGTTCTTCTGCGCTGGTACAGGAGTTCCGCTTAGAGGCCCAGTCATGAAGATGAAGACGTTTCTCTCCCCATCAAGTGGATCGATGCCAGGTTTCATGTATCTCCACAGATAGTATGCTCCTAAACCAAGTCCTCCAAGGAATTTCCTCGCTAGCTCAGGATCCGTGTCTATGCTTCTTGTCGATTCTGTTGTTAAGTCAACCTCCAAAATCTTTCCAGTATATCCTCCTTTAAACGCCATAACACACCCCCTCACTCTATTTGACCTATTTCCCTCAATTCTTCAAGCGATATTCCATACTTTGTCACCAGCTCCTTCAGCATCTCAATCGGAGGCCTGGCTTGATGGGTGGTATCCACAGCGACGTCTCCCCAGTCCAAGGCGCCTTGGGGACAAATTTTTGCACACTCTGGTTCAAGTCCACATAGATCGCAGATCAAGGGCCAGCCTTCCTCGGGATGGAAATGAATTGCTTCCGCTGGACACACATTGGCACATGCTCCACACTTAGTGCATTTCTCTTTGTAAACAACGATCGCCCCAGTCTCGTCGCTAACACTTAAAGCGTCAACGGGACATACGTCAATACATGGATGCTCAGGGCATTGCCTACAATAAGTAGGTATATCTATTCCAGGATAGAATCTGAAGACTCTTATCCTCGATAACTCCGGATTTATTACTCCAAAGTGCTTTATACTACATGCAAGTTCGCATAGCCTACAACCTGAACATTTATCATAATCTACGTTTAATTGCCAGCCTTTCTCGCCCTTGACCACAGCAGGCTTCGGAACCTCAACAGTCTTAACCTCAGGAACCCTCTTAGTAGTCATTTTTTCAACAGTAGTCGTTTTAGTCACGGTTGTCGGAGTGGGTGTTGAAACTGTTGTTGTAGATGTCAAGGTTTTAGTCACTTCCTTTGTAATTTTCTCTGTAACGGTTCTCGGGAATGCTTGGCTCCCAACTATTCCCCCGACGACCGCGGAGACTATCGCAGTGGCAGCCCCGGCGACGAACGCTCTGCGGGTTATAGGATCTTTCTTACTTAAAGAGCGCTCTTCCGACATTTTCCATCATCAACTTATTAATTATCTCAAATTTATTTATAAGCGTTTTATAGATTTAATTTATCTTTTTTAATTAGATTAAAAGAACGGTCTAAACTGAACGTCGAGGCAATATTCAGAGTAAGTTGCCCATGAGTGTCTCTTAAAAGTTGAAGTCATTTATGAGATGCGCGTTAATAATTAATCCCAAGCAGTGCGTCGGCTGTTGACAGATTCCTAAATCATCTTCGCCTACGGCTATGCTCTTCCGGGGCTTCCACGATTCTCTTGATAAAGTTATACCTATTTCTAAGTCTTGGGATTATCCCCTTTCTCGGCTTAGCCTCGATCTTAGGGGTTTGAGACCTAACCTTTCCAGCCTTAGTTATTGATCCGTGGCTCGGCATTCCATGCCTAGATTGAATAATCTAAATTTAAACCTATGCTATTTTTGATCCTTCTTGTTTCTCGCTATGACGCTCACTCTTCCCGCAATTTTCTTCGCTATCTCCTTCATTATTATGCTCAGTTCGGAGTCTGGAGAATCCACTAAGAGGGGGACCCCGGTGTCGGATCGTTCTCTAATCTCAGGAGCTAATGGAAGCCCTCCGAGGAATGGCACTTCCAGCCTTTTACAAGCGTTTTCTACGGCTCCGTGTCCGAAGATGTAAGTTTTATGGCCACAGTTGGGGCATATGAAGTAACTCATATTCTCAACCATTCCGATTATCTCGACTCTAAGTTTTCTAAACATGTTTAACGCCTTAACGGCTATCTTAAGAGCTGCTTCCTGAGGTGTGGTGATTATCACGACTCCCGTTAAAGGAATTGTTTGAGCCAGGGTCAGAGAGGCATCTCCAGTTCCAGGCGGTAGATCAACGACTAGGTAATCGAGTTCACCCCAATCAACTTGAGTGAGAAACTGTTTTATTGCTCCTGAAACGAGCGGACCTCGCCAGATAACAGGTTGCTCATCGGGGAGGAAGAGGCCAAGTGACATAACTTTTATTCCCAAGTGACTTATTCCAGGAGTTATCTTGTCTTCTCCG
>QMUP01000103.1 GCA_003660635.1 Candidatus Wolframiiraptor sp. | reverse complement strand
CCGGCTTCGCCTCCAACCGAGATGCTGCACGATGCCTTAACCCTCTCAAAGACCATCTTCGACTTCTTTCTAAGATAATTCATGAACCTCTGGACGAAGACCTCTGGACCGAAGACGGCGACGACCGCGTTCTTGTCTTCGATTAAACGCCTCTTCACAGCGTCGACGGCTTCGTCAAAAGATTCCTCATAGGCTACCTCACCCCATGAAATCGATTTATCGACTTGAGGTAACTGCTTCGAGTAAATCGTGTCGAGTCCCCTGTTCGTGAATTCGGCGACGGCTATCTCGTAATCATCAACGGATACGCAGATAACCTTCAAGGGTTTTTTCGCCCGCCTGCCAAAGCCCGATGAAAACGCCTTAAGCCTTGGAAAATCCTTCTTTGACTGTATCTTTATCTCGACGCCTGGGTACAAGGTTATCGTGTGATATTTTCCGAGGAGGTCGAGTTTCCTGCTCTCGTAGACGATCCTGCCCGTGAACCTAACCCTCCTCATTAATGGATCAATTATCTTCGATTCCACCTCTACGCCCAACACCACTTGAACCCGCTCGCTATCCATCTTCCCGCTAACCCGCTCTTTCTTAACCTCCCTCGATGTCCTCGAGTAGAGGACGTCCCCTACTTCAACTAACCTGAATATGTTTATCAGGTCGAGGCCGCTTTCGGGGATCAACTCAATAAACCTCTTCAACTCGTCAACACGTTTAACGATCAAATCCGCGGGTCACCTTCTCCTTTTGCGATCTCCAGGATAGCGGGTTTCCCGGCACCTCATAAAGCTTCTAACGGAATATTTTTCCCGAAGATCATCCCCCTTAAGGGGACTTGACGACCATCGCCGCCGCAATAGCGATCGGCCTCGCCCTAGACTGCTTCTCGGTAGCCCTAGGAAGAGGGATGGGAAATCGGAGAATGGATTCCGCATCGGCGTTAAAGACCTCTTTTACATTCGGCGCCTTCCACATAGGGATGCTTATCTTAGGATGGGGGCTGGGAAGCGGCGCGGCACAGCTCATCTCGGAACTCGATCACTGGATAGCATTTGGGCTACTATCAGCCGCGGGCATCCACATGATCTACGAAGCAATACGCTGCGATCTAGGCGAATTTGGAGGAGGAATTGGGATTAAGTCTCTTCTAAGCCTCTCGATCGCCACGAGCATCGATACATTGATCGTCGGATTCAGCCTCCCATTCATGAAGATCCAGATGCCTGTCATGGCCCTATTGGTCGGCGTCACTTCATCCACCTTTACTGCCATCGGATGGTATCTCGGGACAAGGACGAGAATCATAATAGGAGAAAAGAGTGAGATCATCGGCGGCTCAATCCTGATACTAATCGGCCTCAAAATACTACTCGATCACCTGCTCGCATGCTAACTATCCAATATTTATTGGAAGTCATGGCCCTGTTATTAGGAAAATGGAGATAGAATACAGCGAAGAACGCTGGAGACTCCTGAAAAAGCTCAGGGAAAAGGCCATGACCCTAATGAAGCCCCTCGTGAGCCGCGGCCTAAACCCCATAGTGTATGGTAGCATAGCGAGGGGGGATGTGGATGAGGAAAGCGACGTCGACATCTTCATACCATATCCCACCAGCACGGCCATACTCGAATTATATCTCAACGAATCTGGGATAAAGGTCTCAAGGAAGTTGCTCGTCCAGGCCACACCAAGTTATGTTCCAAAAGCGTATCTGGTAATCGACGACTATACCTCAATTTCGCTGCCACTATCTAGAATGAGAGATGAAGAGCTCGGATTCTACAAGTTAGCTGGACAACTCTCCATCGACGAACTAGCAAAGGACATCCGAGTCCCCGGAATAAACAAAGAACTTTATCTGATAATTCCAACCCGGCGAGGCCACATCCAGATGCGGGTCGAAAGGAACATCGAGGAAGCCGCGATGATCCTGGGAGTAGATCCAAAGGTCCTCAGAAATAGAATTAGAATCCTGAAGAGAAGGAAGGAGATCGGAAGAACGGGGGTCTATAGGGAAATCGAAATACCAGATGATAAAACGTTCGAGCAAGTCCTCGAGGAATTAATCAGCCGCGACCCCGCCTTAAGGAGAAGAATCAAAACCATCGATTAACAGTATGCAAAACGGGGTAAAACCAATTTATAAGCGTTGGAAACATTAACCTAGAGGAAATTGAAGATCCTATTCGTAGCACCTCCAACGCAGTCAGTCGTAAAAGAGGTTCTAGGCGCGGGCGGGCCGCCCTTGGGTCTAGCCTACTTAGCGGCGGTGGCGCGTGAGGAGGGATGGGAAACCAAGATAATCGACGCCTTGAACGAGGACTTGAGTTTCCAAGATTTGGCGCGGAGGATCCACGGCTTCGACCCGGATGTCGTCGGCGTAACCGCTACAACCTCGATGATTTTAGATGCATACGAGGTTGCAAGAATTGCGAAGGAAGTAAACAGGGATACCTTCGTGATCTTGGGAGGACCCCACGCAACATTCATGGCCCGGGAAGTTCTGCGGGAATGCCCCTATCTAGATCTCGTGGTGAGGGGAGAGGGAGAGGAGACGCTTAGAGAACTCTTAAAGAGGTTGAGGAAGGGACGTTCACCAGAAGATGTTTTGGGAGTAACTTATAGAAAAAATGACATCATAAAGGATAATCCGCCACGTCCACTGATAAGGGATCTCGACAGCATCCCCATACCCGCATACGACCTCCTCCCCATGGATAGATACGTCGTTGAGGGAATCAGATTCGGGGCCGTGATGACTTCGAGGGGATGCCCCTTTAACTGCATATTCTGTTCTTCCTCTCTTCAATTCGGTAAGAAG
Source organism: Candidatus Wolframiiraptor sp. (assembly GCA_003660635.1). GTDB lineage: Archaea > Thermoproteota > Nitrososphaeria_A > Caldarchaeales > Wolframiiraptoraceae > Wolframiiraptor. The sequence continues at coordinate 1,464 of QMUP01000103.1, read as the reverse complement.
TGGAGAGCCCACGGCGTGGAAAGAGTCATCGAAGAACTCAGGATCTTAACCGAGAAATTTGGAGTTAAGGAAATAGAGTTTCTGGACGACACGTTCACCCTTAACCCAAAACGAGTTGAAAAGATCTCGGAGAAAATAATCGAAGAGAAGTTGGATGTCTCTTGGAGCGCTTCCTCGAGGGTGAACACATTCAACTATAAAATAGGATGCGGCATGCGTCGAGCCGGAGCCCATACAATCTACTTCGGAATAGAATCTGGATCGGATCGAACTCTACAATTCATAGGGAAGGGGATCTCGAAGAGACAATCCGTCGACGCCGTGAAGACCGCTAAGCAAGCTGGATTGAGGACGCTGGGATCCTTCGTGATAGGTTTCCCCTACGAAACCGAGGCGGAGATCAGGGAAACCATAAAGTTCGCGAACAAGGTTGGGGTAGACCTCGCCCAGTTCACGATAGCGACCCCATATCCGGGGACAAGGCTCTGGGAGATAGCTTTGAAGGAAAAGCTCCTATTAACTAGGAATTGGAGGAAATTCACGACCGTCGACGTCGTGATGAGAAATCTCTATCTAACTCCTCAAAAGGTGAAGAAGCTTTTCCTCTGGGCATATATCACCTTCTATCTCCACCCGAGACGCGTAATAGAGGACGTCTTCAAGAACAGGGGATTCATCTTGAAACGGGCGATTCCAGCGGCCTTCCGATTCATAAAGAGGAGCATCCTAGGTCTCTGGGAGTAGATCACGTTTATAGGGTTCGATAGAGGATAGATTATCCGGACATGGCCTCCGAGGACAAGGAGTATATGCGGAGGATGGCCGACGCGTTGAGAAGCGGCGCCAAGATGCTCGCGGAACACTGCCCAGTCTGCAACAGCCCGCTCTTCGAGATAAAGGGCCAGCTCTGGTGCCTGAAATGCAATAAGAGGGTGATAAAGGTGCGGGGAGAAGAAGACGTCGAAGACGCGTTAACCGTGATCACGCTCTCGGAGGCCGCCAAAACCCTGGCCGCCAAGATAGAGGAGGCGACCATGCTTCTCAAGAGGAGCGCCGACATCGAAGAATCCAGAAAACTGGCGGAGGCCATGAAGACCTTCCTGGAAACCTTGGAAAAAACCACGCACCTGAAGAAGGCTTTCACGGAGAAGAAGGAAGAAGGGTGAAACAGTCCACTATGCGAACCCATTAGGTGAACTCGTTATAGAGGTAGTATTCTCAGCGAAATACCATAAAGATATCAGGTCAATTACTCCCAGAACCTTGTGACCTCCGGTGAACAAAAACCTAGGTGAAAGATGACGTGGTGTATGACCAATCTGTGAGGAAAACATTTTGGAATATAAGTGGATTTTTCAAAAAATGATGGAAATAGCCTGGAATGCCCTCGTAACGAATGCCCCGATGAAAATTCTTAAAGGATTCACAGCAAGATGAAAGGTCGCGTGGAAAATCCGGTCGTTT
>QMUP01000102.1 GCA_003660635.1 Candidatus Wolframiiraptor sp. | reverse complement strand
TTCCCAAAAAGCCCTCGCCCTCTTCTTCAAAATGGCCGAATATCTTTCCATTCATTCTTCACCGGCCCTCACACCTTATATATCTAATTTACGAGGGCTCTTTAAGGGGTCATCTACGCTGATGATGCTTGAAAAAGAAGGAGATCATGCCACCGAAGAATCCAAGATAAAAGGCGATTAAAGCCGTGGGCTCCCTCTTCATGATGCGTCATCTTCTTACGGAATCGAATATATGCCTTAAAAAGAGACGATTGGTGTAATTTGTTTAGTCAATCAGCGAAGATATTGTTCAAAAGATTTACGACCACGTTTTCTTTTCACGGCAAATGACTAATAACTAGTTGACATAACTATGAGCCGAGAGAAATGGGTAGTATTGAGCGGATGTTCGAGCCGGAGACGGTGGCGCTCATAGGCGCAACAGAGCGAGAAGGCTCTGTCGGCAGGGATATTATGGAGAACCTGTTGATGGGAAAGGGCGAACGCGAAATCTTTCCCGTAAATCCGAATCGGAAGACCGTCTTAGGGCTTAAGTGTTATCCTAGCATAAAAGATGTCCCTAAACATGTTGATCTCGCGATAGTCGCTGTACCAGCAAAAATCGTCCCCAAAGTGGTCGAGGAGTGCGGGGAGGCCGGGGTTGACGGCGTTGTGATAATTTCTGCGGGGTTCAGGGAAGTTGGAGAAGAAGGGAGAAAACTGGAAGAAAAAATAGATCAGATTAGGAGAAAGTATAATCTAAGGATCCTAGGGCCCAATTGTTTCGGGTTTATCCGCCCCCACATAAAACTAAATGCTACTTTTCTGAGAAGGATGCCGGAACCGGGACAGATAGCCTTCATATCTCAGAGTGGCGCGCTTGGATCTGCTATACTAGACTGGGCGGTCGCCTCGCACATTGGTTTCAGCATGTTCATCTCCTTGGGTTCCATGCTCGACATAGATTTCGGCGATTTAATCGACTACCTAGGAGAAGACCCGAATACGAAAAGCATCCTCATCTACATGGAGGGAATCGAAAACATCGAGAGAGCGAGGAAATTTATGAGCGCTGCCAGGGGATTTGCGAGGACCAAGCCTATAATAATACTCAAGCCGGGCAAGCATGAAGCTGGCGCTAGGGCCGCGAAATCCCACACCGGATCCATGGTTGGGAGCTTCGAGGTCTACGACGCCGCATTCAAGAGGATAGGCGCCGTTCGAGTAGATGAAATAGCCGATCTCTTCAACTGCGCCGGAGTCCTAGACTCCAGATACCTGCCAGCCGGCCCGAGGCTTGCCATAATAACGAACGCCGGAGGACCTGGAGTGATCGCCGCTGACGCCGTTATAGATTACGGTGGAGAGATGGCTAAGCTCTCGGAGAAGACCTTGGAGACCCTTAACTCGATTCTGCCGCCTCACTGGAGTAAGGGAAACCCGATAGACGTGATAGGGGATGCGGATGTTAAGAGATACATTGAAGTACTGAAGACGTGTTTAAACGATCCTAACATCGATGGAGTAATCGTTATATATACTCCTCAGGGGGCGGCTGATCCGAAGGAGCTCGCCGAAGCGATAATCGACATAGCGCTTGAAAAGATAAAGCCCGTGCTAGCCGTCTGGATGGGTGGAGGAGAGTCTATTGAGGAGGCCAGGAAGATCTTCTTCAGGAATAATATCCCCTGTTACGATACCCCCGAAGAGGCTGTAAAGACCTACACGTACATGTACAGATACAAACGAAATCTGGAATTGCTCTATGAAACTCCACATGAACTTCCAATAGACATCGCGCCTCCGAAGAATCATCTAAAGATCCTCATCAAGAGGGCATTAAATGAGAAACGTGAAGTCCTCACCGAGGATGAGGTCGAAAGATTCCTAAGGGTCTATGGTATCCCAACTCCGAGCGGTGGACTTGCCAGAAGCGTTGGAGAGGCGATTTTACTGGCCTCTAAGATGGGCTATCCGGTGGTGCTCAAAATAATTTCTCCAGACATCATACATAAAACCGATGTAGGTGGGGTGATCCTCGGAATCAATAATGAATCAGAGCTTAGAGAAGCCTTTAACAGATTATTAAACAACGTTAAGCAAAAATGTCCAAACGCCAGGATTGAAGGAGTTTATGTCCAGAAAATGGTGACAAAGGCGGATTACGAGCTCATCCTGGGATCGAAGAAAGACCCCATCTTTGGCTCGGTCATTCTCTTCGGAGCCGGAGGCGTGGGGGTCGAGGTCTTCAAGGACTACGCGCTCGGCCTACCTCCATTGAACCAAGTTCTCGCGAGGAGGATAATGGAGGAGACGAAGATCTACAGGCTGCTCAAATATGGTCATAGGAATAAGCCGCCGGTAAACCTCACCAAACTAGAGGAGATATTGATCAGATTCTCCAACATGATCGTGGACTTCCCGGAGATCAAGGAGATAGACATCAACCCGCTAATAGCTTCAGAAAACGAGTTCTACGCTGTTGATGCTAGGATAATTCTCGACCTAGAAGTCGCCGGTAAAAAATCTCCACCTTATTCTAATCTGGTGATAAAACCGTATCCCACGAAATACATAATGCCATATAGGTTGAAGGATGGAACCCAAGTATTATTGAGACCCATTAGACCTGAAGATGAGCCCCTCGAAGCCGAGCTCATAAGAAATCTCTCCGAAGAGACCAAGAGGTTTAGGTTCTTCCAAGTCATAAAGGACATAACACACGACATGCTCGTCAGATTTTGCAACATCGACTACGATAGGGAGATGGCGATAATAGCCGAATACACTGACAGCAGCGGCAGAAAACGGAACGTCGGGGTTGGAAGGCTGATAATGGATCCAACTAGGAAGAGAGGTGAATTCGCCGTCGTCGTCGCAGACGACTTCCAAGGAAAGGGCCTTGGAACAAAGCTCATAGACGTCTTGATAGAGATAGCCGAGGAAAAGGGGTTAGAGCTTATCTACGGGGTAGTAATGCCGGAAAACACCAGGATGATAGAGCTCTGTAAAAAACTAGGCTTCGAGATCAGATATACACCAGAAGAGGTAATAGTTGAGATGAACTTGGAGGGAAAGCGCGTATCAGAATTGCCGGAGACGGAGATTCTGGCGAGATCTAGGAAGAAGACGTATCTAAAAGCCAGGCCATTAGCCGAAAAGGCTTCCGAGTAAAACCTTTAATCCTGAAGACAACCCACCACCCTTTAGGGTGAAAAACCTAGTGTCTGAGTCTGTGGAGGAGAGCGCATTTTCGAAATTACCTACCAAGCTTCAAGAAACATTCTTTGAGCTGGCCGCTATCGCGGCTTCAAAGATCTCTGAAATACTTCGAGTCGAAGAATCCAAGCTCAAGGGTCTAAGAGGTTTACTGAAATTTAGGAAGGTGCCGGATGGAGATGTTGGAAAGCTACGCGTTGGGGTGGTGGATGGCTCGATTTCACCCCGCCTCAGTGAGAGATTGGGATTGCGAATGGGTGTTTATGCCGCGAGTTATATGGTCTTTGACGGCGACGAAATAATATCAGATAACGACGACGAGTCGATGGAAGCCGGTTACCTGATGTCACCACAGACCGGTAGCTCTCTTCACACGAAAAAGATCCTGAGCCTTCTCTGTACATTATTGGAGCGGGATTTAGCGTTGAGATGCATGAAGCGTTATGATGTAGATTTAATGTTGATCGACGGCTCATTCTATGGCTTCAGGACGAGATGTAGTGAAATAAAGGATAAGAAGTTTAGGGATCTTGGAATCGAGGGGGTAGAATTCAGGGGGAAGAATCTTGAAAAGGGGATAGATCTCGTCAAAGAGATTTATGCTAAAACTTTATCGCTAAAACGTTCCGGAAAAGTTATTGGGGTAATCAAGAGGGTTAGGACGGCGGCGATCGATGGATGGATCTTATCGAGGAATTGGAGCCCCGAAGAAACCCTAAACAGAAATGATCGAGCAATTCTCAGGGCCTTAATGAAGGTAGGAGAATACTTTGACTATGTAGATCTCCTTGGAAGTAAGTGGGGGTATCTGCATTTCAGCGCACTTAAGGGGTGGTTTAATTACGTAAAGAAAACCATACGGGATCTCCCAGAATCTCAGAAGCTAAGTAAGGCTCTTGAATACGTTGACAATAAACTTCGCCTTCAAATAGTGACGGACCTCTGTCCCTCAAACCCTCCTAAAGCCTTGGAAAATGAGGTTTTCAGAGAGGTGATTGGAACTAGGAGAATATACGTCAGATTATCCCCCTATGCTCCGCCAGCATGTATAGAATTCGGAGATAAAATCGATATCGAGTGGGTTTTGTCTTACTTGAGGAAGATA
>QMUP01000101.1 GCA_003660635.1 Candidatus Wolframiiraptor sp. | reverse complement strand
CTCGGGTTCGCGTGGTACGATGAGGAAAATCCCGAGGAATTTGGCAGCTACAAGCTCCCGCACCACGAGGTAATCGATGGAAAGCTCTGCGTCGTCTGGAGGGGTGTCGCGGCGGCGATGGCAGCGCTCTTCGGGGCCAGGGGAGGCGTGAATATCCCTGAAAAAGACGTGAAGGATGTCTATGAACATCTCGCAGCGCATTACAGGCAGTTCGAGAAGGAGCCGCCGAGCCTTGATAGACTCGTGGAGCTGTCGAGGCTCATGGAGCCTGTTAAGAGCTTCAGGCTCCTGGAATGCGTCGGGTTAATCGACGAGGCGTATGCGGCGCTCAAGGAGCTGTTCGAGGAATCCCTGGACACGGGACATGCGAAAAATACTCTGACCACCTCGGTGGTCGGCGTGGGAGAGATGGAGGAAAAGAAAGATGAAAAGGTGATCGTCGAGAGATTGGATCCAGAGCCCAAGACGTTCGGCGAACTCTGCAGACAGGTCGGGAAGAGGATCGCGGAGAGCGTCAAGCTGAAGGCTAGGGAGGCGGTAACCGGGACGAGCGATCAACCGGTCACCCACGCTATGCCGTTGTTCAGGATCCCGGCTGGAGCCCCGCTTGGATTGAGGGCGTTCGGGGAAGTCGTGGCGCTTGAGAGGGGTGAGAAGACGGCGACCCTCCCGATCATAAACTCGATAACCTTCAGCGAGCTGACGCCTGGAACCGAGCCTACCGAGGCAACCCAGACCATAACCTTCGCCGAGGTAACGCCAACCGAATACGGCGCGATCCAGAGCTTCACCTACGTGGACGCGGAGCGGATGACCGAGGATCTGGGAGCGGTTATCGCGAGGTGCTTCGCGGAAGCCGCTCAGCTTAGCTCCGACGACGTGATCCTACAAGAACTGGATTCGGCTGCGGGTGCGACGATAACCCCGGGTGGGAAGTCCGAGTCGGAGTTGACGGCGGATGACAAGTTCACCAGCGACCTAATCCTCTCCGCCTTGACGAGGCTGAGAAACGAGAACGTCGCATTCGCCCCCGGAGACCTCGTACTCGTCCTACATCCAAAGCAATACGAGGACCTGCTGAAGGAGGACTACGTGAAGACCGCTATGCAGTTCGGGACCTTCGACCCGCAGACGGGCGTGATAGCGAGGCTCTTCGGAGTCGACATCTTCGTCAGCCCGAGGGTGAAGACGGGGACCGGAAGCGGCGTGACAACCTACCACGCGGTCCTCTTCAAGAAGAAGGACGCGTTCATAATGGCCATAAGCAGGGACCTGTTGATCGAAACCTTTAGAGATGTTAAGGCCAGGAAAGTGTACGTCGCCGGGAGCCACTGCATCGCCGCGAAGGCGAAGTGGGATAAGGCGATAGTCAAGATCGTGACCGCGTGAGGTGATCGGCCCTGAAGGATACCATGATCGAGATAAAGGAGCTGGACATCAGGGAGATCTATTCGGCGCTGGTGAGGATTGAGCAGAAGCTTAACGACCTAGACCGATACCTACACGACAAACTCGAGTACTTGGATAGGAGGATAACCGCCGCGACAGCGAGGAGATGAAATGCGGATAAGATTGGCGGCGCTAATTCTCCTCACAACCTCCCTCATCATTATTTGTGAAGCCCTATCGGAGGCGGAGAGACACGCACAATTCCTCGGCGGAAAACTCTGGATCTTGTCTGCCGCGTTCTATCTCATCCTCTACGCCGTTCTCATATTCCTGATCATATCCGAGGTGAGGAATCGAGTTGAAGAGGGATTTGGAGGACTTTATGAGGGATTATCTCATTAGGTTGATCCACGACATCGAGGCGAGAATCATCTCCATGGAGGCGAAGCTGAACTCCATCGAGAACCAGCTGAGGCAGATAGATGACGGTATGCGAAAAATCCTCGAGCGACCTGAGAAGAGGAGGTGGCTTCCATGACCTATGCCACGGCCTCGGATGTTAAGTGGTGGCTGAAACACCCACAGGAGGACACGAGCCTCGACCAGGAGATAGTCGAGGTCTTGGAGGCCGTTGACGCGGAGATCAACGACGTACTCTCTGAATATGTTGAGACGCCTGTGTCGGATGAATCCTTGAAGGAGATCTTGGCTGATGTCGAGGCGCAGTGGGCCGCGGGGCTAATCAGGCAGAGGAGGAACCCGGGCTCCGGGGCCGAGGAGGATGTCTATGTGCAGGTCGCGAAGAAGAGGCTTGAGAGGCTCATCGAGCGGAAGTTCAAGTTCCTCACCCTGGCCTAGGGAAGCTCTTAGGAGGCTCGCGGAAGACCCGGTAACCTTCTCCAAGATAATCCTCGGATTCAATCCATTCCCATATCAGGAAAAATTTCTCAGGGATCCAGGTAAGAGGATCATCGTCTGCTCGGGTAGGCAGGTTGGGAAATCAACGGCGGCCGCTGCCAAGGCGATACACTTCGCCGCGACGAGAGAGAAATCGATAATTCTCGTGGTTTCGGCGACGCTTAGGCAGAGCCTGCTGATCTTCTCGAAGATAACTGGATTCGTCGAGGGAAGTCTCCTGAGATACAGCGTCGAGAAGATGCTTCGATCCGAGATCGCGTTCAAGAATGGGAGCAGGATGATCGCGCTTCCATGTGGTGGGGGCGACACCCTGAGGGGATATTCCGCGGACTTGATAGTCTTGGATGAGGCAGCCTTCATGCCGGAGCGCGTGATAGCGAACGTGGTCTTCCCCATGATCTCGGCTACAGGTGGATATTGCTGGATGCTCTCAACCCCCTGGGATAGGGATCACATCTTCTACAGGATTTGGTGTGATGAAACCGGGAAATGGAGCAAGTATCACTGGCCATCCGAGTTCAATCCCCTGATAAGCCGCGAATTCCTCGTGGAGCAGAGGGAGCTGATCGGAGAAGAGAGGTTCATGGTGGAGTTTGAGGCCAGGTTCCTAGATGATCGGGACAGCTTCTTCCCCATGGCCATGCTCAGGAGATGCGTAGAGGATTACGAGCCCAGACTGGAGGAAAACTCGGTCTACGGATACGATCCGGGTGGGAGGGAGAGCCTCGCGGCGATAGTCGGCGTGAAATACGATCAGGAAATCGGGAAATGGAGGCTGACCTATTGGAGGGCGGAGAAGTGTGGGAGATACGCGGACTTCAACGCCTTGATCTACGACCTACATAGGGCGGCGCCCATGGAGAGGATAATTGTCGATGAGACGGGGCTCGGCGGGCCGATCGTCGAGCATCTAAGGGAACTCGGGTTGCCGGTAATTGGAGTCAAGTTAACTGAGAAGGTTAAGGAAGAGCTCTTTGGAAGACTCAAGCTCATGATCGAGAGACGAGAGATAATCCTCCCAAACGACCCACAGCTCCTAAACCACCTAAACTGCATACAATATGAGAGGACGAGAAGCGGTGGATTCAGATTCGGCCGCAGAAATGGAACACATGACGACCTCGCATACGCCCTGGCCTTGGCGCTCTATTACAGGCCGCGGAGAGGATTCCTCATCTAACGCGTCAACTTTTTCCTCGGCGGGATCCAGTATTGTCTCGGGATTAGTGGAACCCTTCCATCAACTACCTGCATGACGCATTCCCGGATGAACCAGCTCTTCACGTATCCATTCTCCCTGCAGTATCTCTCGATTTCCTCGGCGTCCTCCACATCGCAGCTGAAGGTTATGATCGTCTTCGCCATCTCCGATATCGATAACAGTACATCCGGCTTATAGGGTTACTCTAATGGTACCTCGAAAACGAAAGTGGACCAGCTTGTTAAAGATTTGACCAAAATACGTGTTCGACTAAATCGACGCCGCCATGGGTCAGAAGGAGTGCCGCGGATTCTGCGAGGTCTTGCCGGATGTTCTGCGTAGGCCTTGGTGGAAGCCGAGGTTGGTGAAGTACCTCTACTGCCCGACGTGTAAGAAGTCTTTTCCAGATCTCAGGATCTATTACAAATTGGACTCGAAGCGGAGGAAGACGTGTATATGCTGTGGGACGAATCTGAGGACGATTCCGAGGAGGTCGAAGAGGTGGAAGGAGTCACCGCTCTACAAAGCTTTGGAGGAGCTGCCCGAACCCGCCTCCGGCCAAGAAGATGAAGAGCTTCTCCGCCGCCTCGTCCTCGCCAAATGCGATGAAGACTATCGAAGCGAAGGTGATGAAGATGATGATTAACGCCGCCCAGTCGCCCCGACTCCACTTCACCTCGCGTCTTCCCCGTTTCAAGACGAAGCCGGCGCGCTTAACCCTGCTCCGCAAGTTTCTTCACCCCGAATATCTTGACGGCTTTTCCATGTAGCCTGTGGAATCTGTGGCTTATCATGGGTTTTTTGAGGGGTTTCTGTCCAGATGATGGGTGGACGTCGAGCACGAGTGAGAGCGG
>QMUP01000100.1 GCA_003660635.1 Candidatus Wolframiiraptor sp. | reverse complement strand
GTTGAGGGAGCTGCCTTTATCTTCTTAAGCCCATGTCCCTCATGCAATCCCTTTGGAACGACTATGAATCCCCGTGAGATATATTTCGACAAAAGCCTCTCAACGTACTTCGCCATATTTACAGCCGCCTTACCTGCTCCGAGAACCAAGACTTCGTCGAACTGCTTCAAATCAATCCTCTGGCCATCGACTATGAGCCTTCGTCCCCGTAGCTTGAGTTTTTTCATAAAATTCTCAGGCATGACGCTCCTAATCCCGGATTCCACGGCCTTTAACGCGGTTCTCCTCAAAGAGGCGGCTTTTCCACGCCGACACCGAATTAAATCGTCAATATTTTTTATCAACGATCTAGAGGCCATCGTAGAAGAGTTATTTCAAACAAAAATTAAGTATTTCATACCCTGTTTTACACAGGGCTTTGATGGGCGGTTTTATATCCAAGAGGGCGAGGGTTCTGGGAGAGGTCTTAGGTCCATCAACGATTCTCGGCGAGAGCCTCATAGGGGAAGGAACGATAGTTGATCAACAGGTTTATGTCGGGTATCCTAAGAGGAGTAAGCTTTTGAGTAATCCAAGGGGACTTGAGGAGCTTGATGCCCTTAGTTCGGGATCGAGAATAGGGTCGGGATGCGTTATCAGAAGTCAAACCATAATCTACGAGGAAGCAGAAATAGGTGACAAGGTTGAGATGGGCCACGGCGTCATGATAAGAGAAGGATCAAAAATTGGATCAAACACTAGGATAGGAAGCTTCACGCAACTCGATGGCATGGTAACCATAGGCTCTAACGTGAACATACAATCAAGAGTTTACTTACCACATCTCACCGTGATCGAGGACGACGTCTTCATCGGGCCATGTACAATAATCACAAACGATCGATATCCCGTCGGTAAGCGGCTGTCCGGAGTAAGAATAGAGAGAGGGGCGATAATAGGCGCTGGCGCCATCTTAATAGCGGGCATCAGGGTTTCGGAAGGGGCTGTTGTGGCGGCGGGGGCGATAGTCACCCAAGATGTTCCTGCGAATAAAGTGGTTGTTGGAGTTCCGGCGAGGGTTAAGATGGATAGGGAGGAATACGAGGAGAAGAAGAGGAGATACGAAAAAGGAGGTTAGGCTTCTGGTTTTAGTAACGAGGATATAAGCGTGTAATAGGTCTCAGCCGCGGTCTCCAACTCTGAAACCGATACCCACTCATCCGCTGCATGGGCTCGTTTAAGATCCCCGGGCCCAAATATCACCGACGGAACCTTTACTTCATTTACCAGAAAACTCATTCCACACGTACCCTGAAAACCGGCTGGCTCGGATCTAATTCCCCTAGTTTCGGATACAGCCCTCAAAGCTTTTTTAACTATCTCGGCGTCCTGCCGCACTTCAGCCGGCGGAATCCACTTCTTTACCTTAATTTCCGTTTTTACATCTATTTTCTCGCCACTCTTCTCCGCTATTTTCCTGATAAAATCGACGATGTTATTGACTTTTTCGCCGGGAAGCACCCTCCGATCCACCAAGACCTCCACATATTCTGGGATCACATTATCTCCATATCCTCCGGTAATGACCGTTGGCGTAATGCTAGGTGAACCTAGAAGCGGATGTAGCTCGGAGAATTCCTTGGAAAAGTCATGAAGTCTTAAAACGAATTCTGAGGCCGCATGTAATGCGTTAGTTCCTAGTTTTGGAAAACCGGCATGAGAGCTTCTTCCAAAGAAGGTTACCGATAATAATAATCTACCCCTTTGAGCTATGCACACCCGTAGATCCGTCGGTTCCCCAATTATCGCCGAATCGGCCTCAACCCCCCTCGCGAAGAGGCGTTTGATGCCTCCTAGATCGCCCTCCCCATCAGCGACCGCCGCCAGAGTTAACTCGCCCTTTATCTCCCAACCCTCATCTGCTAAAACCTTCACAGCGCCTAACATGGATGCGAGAGATCCCTTAGCGTCAGCGGCGCCACGCCCATATATCCGCCCATCAATCATTAGCCCATCGAACGGTGGAATGCTCCAGCTTTCTCTTCGCCCAGCGGGAACCGTGTCGAGGTGAGTTACCAAAAGTACTCTTAGCCCTTCCGCTCCACGATAAATCCCTACCGCATTCGCCCTAGCCCCAAATTTGTCCACGAACGCCTTAAAGCCCAATTCCGAAAGCCGCTCCGCCACAAAACTAGCTATCTCGCTCTCTCTTCCCGGAGGGTTTTCAGAGTTAATTTTAATGAGCTTAGAGGCCATAGAGGCTATAAAATCCAAGTCGACCTTCATTATCCCAAGATTTTATGAATAAAGATGTTTTCAAAAATGTTCGTTATCAGCCACCTAGCTTGTCTCTGATAGTCCATTCACACGGCTTTTGCAAAAAAGTTAAGGGGCAAATTTATATAACCCTCGTATCCTAAGAGAAATGAAAGGAGGTAGGTAATGGAGGAGATCTGCCCAGTCTGTGGCTTACCGAAGTCGATTTGCGTTTGCAGTACGATAAGCCGGGAACAACAGAGGATAAAGATAAAATTGGAGACTAGGAAATGGGGCAGACCCGTAACTATTATTGAGGGACTAGACAACGGAACAGAAGATCTACACAAGCTGGCGAAGAAATTGAAAGCCGCCTGCGCCTCTGGGGGAACTGTGAAGAATAATACGATAATCCTTCAGGGAGATCATAGACAAAAAGTGAAGGAGATTCTGTTATCGATGGGCTTGCTCGAAGAAAACATTGAAATTCTCTGAAATAGCTAATGCATAGTTTGCTCCTCAAGGACCTCCTTCAAGCCCTTAAACCTATTTCGGACTGTAACTTCGGTCACACCAGCCGCCCGCGCTATATCTTTCTGAGTTATAGGCTGATTCTTCTCTTGACACGCCATGTAAAGCGCCGCTGCGGCCATCCCGACAGGATCCTTACCTATGGTCGCGCCCTTTTTATGGGCTTCTTGTAGTATCTTCAAAGCCTCTTGGACCGTTTCCTGTTCAAGACCGACTTTAGATGCTATCTTGTTGAGATATATTGCCGGATCCGCTACAGGAACTTTCAGGTTAAGGTGTTTTAAGAGAAGCCTGTAGCCTTGGGCAATAGTCTTCCTCTTAACTATTGGATATGCTTTCTCCAGCTCCCTTAAATCCCTTGGAGCGCCCATTAACCTGCACGCCGCGTAGACGGCCGCGGCCATGATCGACCTGATCGAACGCCCCCTAACGAGACCCTCTTTCAATGCTTTTCTGTAAATTAACATGGCTCGTTCGGCGATCGCCTGGCTTAGGTGCAGTTTATCCACGTAGATTTGGAGTATGTTCACGGCTTGTTGCAGGTTTCTGGCCTCCGACGCGCTGACCTGCGATGTCGCATCCAGCTTCTTCAGCCTTAGTAGCTTTTCTCTAGTTTCTTTCGGAAGCCTCCTTCCAGTCGCGTCCTCATCTATTCTATCAATTACTGTTGAGAGACCGTGATCGCGATACATTATTGAGAGAGGGGCACCGGCCCTACTCCTATCCTCTTCCTCATCTAGGTTTCTCCATTCAGGGCCCCTGTCTACGCCCCTCTCTTGGACGACATAACCGCAACTTGGACAGCTTATCTCGCCACTTTTTGGATCATATACTAGTACATCGTTGCCGCATTCTGGGCATATCATTCCCTCTTTCCAGATTCTAGACCTTCTTACAGACGCCAAATCCGATCTCTCCCCCTAAACTTTTTTATACCCCCTGCCTCTTGTGCGTAGGATTTTACTTATAAGTTTTTCTCCGACGCGGGCATAGAGTTTATATCTAGAGATGCGTTGGATGTCCGCCGAATGCCCATTAAAGTATTTAACACGCTGGGTAGAAAGCTGGAGATCTTCCAACCACTTCAACGCGATCTGGTTAAGATGTATGTCTGCGGGCCGACGGTTCAAGATGTGGCCCATCTAGGCCATGCGCGGACCTATATCGCCTTCGACGCGATAGTCAGGTTTCTCGAATATTATGGTTACAGGGTGTTCTACGTCAGGAATATCACGGATGTTGGGCATCTTAGGGAAGAAACGGGTGAAGATAGGGTAATTGAGGGAGCTAGACGCGAGAAACTCCAGCCCATGGAACTCGTTGACAAATACATGTTCTCATTCTTCCAAGACATGGACGCCCTTGGGATAAGGAGACCGAATATCCAGCCTAGGGCCTCGATGCATATCTTGGATATGATCGAGATGATAAAGGGATTGATTGAAAAGGGGCATGCCTACGTGGTCGATGGAAACGTATACTTCGATGTCTCCACATTTCCTGATTACGGCAAACTATCTGGAATAAAATATGAGGATCTGATAAAGCATAGAATCGAACCCGATCCGCGAAAAAGAAATCCAGCGGATTTCGCGCTCT
>QMUP01000099.1 GCA_003660635.1 Candidatus Wolframiiraptor sp. | reverse complement strand
GATCGAGTTTAGTTATTTGGAATGTGGTTTTCATGAGTACTTATGAACGAATACTTAGATACACCACGTTCCTGCTAACCGTTTCCTTTCAGCTGATTTTGCCGATCCTGCCCGTATATCTCTACGCGGTTTTAGGGGCCTCGAAACAGGAGGTGGGCGTGATAATAGCGTTGGCGGCGATAGCCTCCGCGCTCACGAGGATACCTTCATCGATCTTGGTTATGAGGGAGAACGCCCTGAAGATCCTCGTCTTCGGTATAGGATTGAATACGGCCGCCCTTCTCGGCTATACTCTGAGCGTGAGTCCCTGGATGCTCGCCTTCTTCAGAATCCTCCACGGCGCATCTTTCGCATTAAATTACACGTTGATGCTATCTTTGGCGAGCTTAATCGTTCGACCTGATAGGGCGTGTAGATCGATCACGAGCTATACGGCTTCCCTCGCCATGGGTCTATGGGTCGGCCCGGCGGCCGGAGTACTCTTGAGCTCGTTTCTAGATCTTAGGATGCTCATGCTTTCCGCGACCCTGATAAGTTTGGCTCCCGTGTTTCTTGGAAGCATCTTCGTGAAGAGCCGGCCGAGGTTTTGGGAAGACGTATACTATTCGAAGATGCGGGTCGATGTCTTCAAGGCTCTCTTGAAGAAGCCGCTTCTCCTCCCGACAGCTCTTTACCTCTTTTACTCGATGGTCGTTGGCGCGTTGTTGGCTTATGCCCCGCTTAAGGCGAAAGTCAGCTTCGGTCTCTCCGATCAATTGATAATCTTCATCTTCACGGGATATTATTTCATAACGTTCCTCCTGAGAACAATCTTATCGAGGTCAACGCTACAGCTGGGAAACATCAGGTTACTCCGCCTCGCCATGGCATCATGCGCACTCGGCATTTTCGTCGCGGGCCTCGCCCCAACCCTCTGGTTATTCGTCATGGGCATCTACTTGGTGGCGATAGCGCATGGGTTGACTTTCCCCTTAACCGCTATGATAACGGCCCACGTGATTCCCCCGAACTTCAGGATAATCGGGAACTCCATCTACCTAACCTCCTGGGATATCGGGAACCTCTTCGGCCCGATCATAGTCGCCTCAATCCTCTATGTCGCCCCGCTCCCAATAGCGCTCGCATTCACCTCCGTCTTCGCCGCAATCGCCCTGCTCTTAACCGGGAAGATAGCCCAAGTGATAGAGTAGATCTCCAGAGCCTGAATCGGGAGAGTTTAAAGGCTCAATACTTATATGACCGCTTGAATATGCCCAAGTCGTGCCGAGGGAATTCACCTACAGGGGCTACACATTGGAGCAGCTTAAGGAGATGAGCATGGATCAGTTCATAAAGCTACTGCCAAGTAGGCAGAGGAGGAGCCTCCAGAGGGGTTTAAACCACGTCCAGCTGAGATTGCTGGAGAAGGTCAGGGAGCACATCGAGATGCTGAAGAGAGGTGAGAAGCCGAAGAAGCCGATAAAGACTCATGCCAGGGATATGGTGATCCTCCCCGAGATGGTGGGATTGACGATACACGTCTATAATGGAAAGGAATTCGTCCCCGTCGAGATCAAGCCGGAGATGATAGGCCACAGGCTCGGAGAATTCGCGATGACGAATAAGCCCGTGAAACATGGAAGGGCCGGCGTAGGAGCGACGAGATCCAGCATGTACGTGCCCCTGAAGTAAAAACGCACTCGCGGCCTATGGAGCTATTCTATCCTTGGATATAGTTCCCATAGTCTTGCGAGTTCATCTTTCTCGGGTTGCATCTCCGTTATCTCCTCATCGATTCCAGTTCTCCTGTGGAGTATGACTTCCGGCTTGCCCGTTTTAACGATTCCTATCCTTGAATAGTTTATCCCAAGTTTTTTGAGAATTCTTTCGGCTTCATCTCTCTTGTCTTCGGGCGTTGTGAATATCAGGGTTCCGGAACTTATCATCCATAGTGGATCGAAGCCTAGGGCTGTTGAGAATATCTTTGTTTCCTCTCTTAATGGAATTTCCCCTTCCCAGACTTCTATCAGTTTCCCCGAAGCATAAGCTAATTCTATTAGTGCTTCTGCAACCCCTCCCCTAGTTGCGTCGTGCATCGCGTGGACAACCGAAGCCCTCGCTAAAGCTAACGCCTCCTTAACGACGCTTATTTCGTTCATGAACTTCTCCGCCTTTTTGATGACATCTTCTCCGATTCCCTTCGTGGTTAACACATCCCTGAAGTCTGTCGCGAGAATTGCCGTTCCTTCTATTCCGGCGCCTTTGGTAAGGTATATTGAGTCGCCTGCCTTCGCATTCGCGGATATGGTTACCTCGTCTTTCTTTCCCACGCCGATAACCGTCGCCGTTACAATTGGTCTCGAAATCCCGGCGGCATATCCGGTGTGTCCTCCGACCACGCTGATCCCGAGCTCCCTCGCCGCTGAATCTATATCAGCGGTTATCTCATCGAGCATTTCCTCGGTCCACTTCTCTGGGAGAAGGATTATTGGTAGAAGCCATCTCGGCTCAACCCCCGAGGTTGCTATATCGTTACAGGCGATGTTAACGGCGAGCCACCCGATTCGCTTAACCGCGCCGACGATCGGATCGGAGTGCGCAACTATTACCAAGTCTTCGTCGCCTAATAGGAGTGATACATCCACACCTTCCCTCGGCCCCACTAAGACATCAGCTCTCGCCGCCCCGGTTCTCGAGAAGACATATTTTCTGAGGAGCTCCGCCGGGAGCTTGCCCATGATGCTTCCTCCCACCACGTTAACGGAAGAGGATATACCGATTTCCCAACCTTTTCTCTATGGAGAGCTAGATCTTTGACCCCCGCCACCTATCCACCTTTTCGAGGAGACGTTGGTACCATGGGGGGATCGTGAAGTCTTTGATGGAGTATGAGGGCGTATATGCCCTTAGGTCGAGGACCGGTGTTCCATCATAAAGGTCTAAGCCGTCCACTTGGATTATGTTTCCCTTGACCTCCCTTACCCTCGCTATGGTGACCGCGAGCGGATTCGGCCTGTGGGGCGAGTCGGAGGTGAATACGCCGACCTCTGGGAGTTCTTCTAGGTTTATTCCCGCCCGGGTGAGCCTTCTATACCTGACTTTCAAGACATGTCGATTTTCCTCGGTTACCTTATGTAACCATGCCAAGATTATCACGTGGGAGAAATCTTCGAGGCCGCGGAGCCCATCCAGATATTCGGGTAGGATTTCGATGTATCCGCTGACGCCTCGGGGCCATGATTGGGAGACCTCGATATCGCTATAGCTCGTGTGGACGTAGCCTATGGGCCTGATCATAATCGGTTTAGACTGCATCCAAGACTCAACAACGTGTCTCATGTTTGAGGGCTATCTAAAGATTTCCCCAACATGTGTTGATCACGTTTCATTAAAATGAGGAGGAGAAGGTGGGGGAGCCGGAGATCTCCTCATATCTTTACAATTCCCTCCCATAGGACCTCCGTGGGCATATCCTCGAACTCGACGCCGATTATCTGTATCCTGTATGTCCCCGGCTTCAATCCCGAGAGCTTGATGGATACCTCATAGCTGCAGATACACTTACACATCTCACCCACATTCTTTTCGAGCAGTTTTATCAAAACCTGGCCATCGACTTCCTCAACCGAGGCCAGCTCCACCTCAATCTCCGCACAGCATACATAACGCAGGTGATGCAGCAATTTTATGCTGGAGTCCCCGACCGAGACCTCGACCTCGTTTTGGAGGGATGCGCCGCGCTTGATTTCCCCGGCCTTCTGATCTCCGCATCCCCCGACCTCGTAGGTTAGCTTAGGTGCTGTGAGGGGGGTTTCCGAAATTGTGGAGAGATAGATCAAGGATGAGGAGACTAGGACGATTATTATGGCGGCGGGGATAACCCACTTCTTCACGTGTAAGGGATATACTCAGCGCGATAAAACCCCTTTTTAGCCCGCTTGATGTTTAAATTGATCCTAGCGTTCTCTGCGAAGTTGGGATATCGGGAGGGAAGTGACCTATGACTGTGGAAATCGCCCCAATAGTTAGGAGGAAACTCAAGGACGGCAGGATCATAACGAGGGTTGGGAGGGGGTTCAGCCTAAACGAGTTGAGGGCGGCGGGGATAACGATCGACGTCGCGAAGAGGCTTGGGATACCCATCGATAAAAGGAGGAGGAGCAACCGCGAAGAGAACATACAGATGTTGAAGGAATTTCTTCAGAAAATCTCAAAGGAATAAAATCGGGAAGCCGATTTCCTCATCACAAATCCATTATTCAGATTCTAGCCGCCTTCGAGTCGAGTACCTTGAATAGATCCGCCCTCGTAACTATCCCGGTTATCTCCCCGTTTTTCTGGATGAGGACCGCTGGATACTCTTGGAAGAGATCCCTTAGGAGGGAGAGTGAGGCGGTCTCGGGTACGGT
>QMUP01000098.1 GCA_003660635.1 Candidatus Wolframiiraptor sp. | reverse complement strand
GAGCGCTCTAAGACCTAAGAAAGACGCGCCTAAAGCTTGTTCATATGCTACCTTCTCGTTAATGGACCACTCGACATATACTCCATATTCCTTGGCATCTCTTAAGATGTAGTCGATTACGGGGGAGACTGGTTCTCCGGGATATGATGCAACTAGGCTGACTCCCGCCTCTACGGCCCCCCTCGCGGCCGCCTCGTTTCCACTCATCAGCTTAACTTCGTTCATAGAAAACCGGGTGAAAACATGCTTTGAGTGGAATATAAGCCTGAAGGGAGGTGGACGTCATAGGGGATCTTTTTCCTCGATGAACCGGTTAAGCTCTCCACCATTCAAATAAAACATACGTTACCTTTTTGGAATCCACATGTGGAATCGCTATCGTGAAATATTTCCTGACGGTTGTCGCGAGTCTTCCAGATCTGATTATATCGAGAGCTGAGATATTCTCATCCGCGGATTTAACTTGAACTATGAAGGGCGCGTGCTCTAATCCCGGCCCGATCTTGTATACCGCGAAATCGCTCCCAAACTTTATCCCCGGCGTAACTATAAAGCCCCTGTCCCTGAGGTCTTTATACGCAAGATATCTCTCCTCGATTTTCTCATAATGTTGTTTAGCATACTCCATCAATTCCCTGAGACTCAACGTCTTCCCTCCTTCATAGACCTCAAGTTTCCCTTTCTCAACGAGATATACGGCCTCGATTATATCTAGGATTAGGGGGACGTTGAAATCAGGCGATTTAGGCTTAGAGATGCCGAGTGGTTTTCCATAAAATCCCAGTCGATAGAGTTCTCTCCCCTTTTCGATATCCCAAACGATGACTGTTCCATGTATTAATTCGGCCCTAATTTTTTCACCGGACATCTCTCTAATACCCTAAAATGTCGCGAGTGAGAGCGCCCTTAGTATATCCGCAACTCTCTCGGCATTATCAGAGATATCTTCGATCATCTCAGCAACTTCTCTACAGAGGAGAAGCTGTCCTATCTTTAGGTTGCTGTTTAATAACTCGAGGTCCAGCGTTCGATAAATCTCATCGCTCTTCTTCTCATTTTCCTCGGTTTCCTTTATCTTTTCATATAGAGTTGAGGAATTCAGGGTCGTGGCGAGTAGCGCTTCTCTCATCGCGGTTAAGGTTGCTAGAACGGATTGTCCCAAGTCCATGAAAAGTTTGTTTAAGTTCTTCCCAATCTTAGTCTTCATCTTGCTGAGGCTGACGATCCTGAAGGCGGCTCCCTCGGTTGTATCCGCTATCTTATCGATTTCGGATGTTAACCTAATGAAGTTCTCCCTAGAGGTTAAGAGCGCTCCGACATTGCTTATCTCTTTCTCCACTATTCTCGTTCTCTCCTTGGCTTCTTCGTCATTCTTCATTATTTTCAGATACATTTCCTCCAAGATCTGGGTCTTCGCGCCGTTTACGAAGCTTTCTAACATATCTAGGAGAATTTTATATCCCTCGAGAACGGTTCTCACTTGATCTTGGATTAGATTTAATATGTTTATCCTGAAATCTTCCTCACGATCCCGCGGTAACGTCATTTCTATCTCCTAAATCATTATTCTCCGTTGCCTGCTATAAGTATTTCCCGCTAAACAGAGTATCTGAGATGATTTTTCAAAATGTCGACGATCTCTTCTAAATCCGCTCTTAGTTGCAGGGCAGAGTCTCTGAACCTCAACGTCACCGTGTTGTCCTCCAGCGTCTGGTGATCAACGGTTATGCATATCGGAACCCCTATTTCGTCGAGTCTGACATATCTCCTTCCAATGCTCCCGGAGTCATCGTATTCGACATCAAATTCGAGCTTCAGCGATTCATAGATCTCACGAGCCTTAGAGGTGAAAGGCTCCTTGGAGAGCAGGGGTAGAACGGCGACTTCGATGGATGCGAGGTGTGGCGGAAGCCTGAGAACGGGTTTTCCAGCCTCTAAATCTAATGCGTTTTCAAGTATGCAGTAAATGCTGCGATCGACCCCCATTGATAGCTCGAAGACGTGTGGAAGCACTTTTTCCCCATCATCAAGTACTTCCATCTCATGTCCACTGAATTTTTGATGCCCTCCCAGATCATGTGTCCCCCTATTATTACATGCAACTAGCTCTATCCACCCGAGGCTCGTCTCAACTTCTAGATCCCATGCCTCAACGGCGTAGAATGCTTTTTCATCTTCTCCAAGCTGTCTTAGCCTGATTTTCTCTCTGGGTATTCCCGCTTTCTCGTAGAATTGCTGGATCAGGGAGAGGTAGTAGGCTATGAGCTTACATGAAATAAGCCCCGAGTTTAGGGCCTCTCTACAAGTGACCTCCAGGGGCTCATCTTTTCCAATCGGTTGAAGCCTTAATTCATAATCCATTATAGGCTCTGCTTTAGGGAACTCATTTGCCTTCTTTGGATTGAAGAAGACTTCTATCTCCGCCTGATAAAATTCCCTCATCCTTAGCAGTCCCTGCCTTGGGGAGATCTCATTCCTAAAGCTCTTACCGACTTGGGCGATGGCGAAGGGAAGGTTCTTCCTCATGGTCTTGTATATCCGGAGGAAATCGATGAAGATGTTCTGACAGGTTTCTGGCCTTAGATACGCATCAGCCCCTATTACACCTATTCCGAGTCTGAACATCATATTGAAGTGCGAGAATTCCGTAAGCTCTCCACCACATCTCCCACATCGGATATCATGTTCCTTCACGATCTTCCGCATTTCCTCTAGGCTCATGCGCTCTGGAACGTGGATCCCAGTCTTTTCTTCGATCAATTTGTCCAACCTGTAAATTGCTTTACATCGCTTACATCTAGCTATGGGATCGACGAAGCTCTCAAGATGGCCAGAGGCTTGGAAGACCTTCTTAGAGAGCACTTGAGCTCCATCGATCTCCAACATCCCATCTCTCTTTACGAGCTCTCTCCTCCAAAGCTCGATGAATTTCCTCTTCAATCCCACTCCAAGCGGGCCATAATCCCAGAATCCTGCAGGAGCATCTCCGTAAATCTCGGAAGAGGGCATGAAGAATCCTCTTTCGAGGGCCAGCCTGATGATTTCTTCGTATTTCCTGCTCTCCTCACGCTTGCTCACGGGAGGACACCTTGATCGCCTATTGGGATACTGGCCAATTATTTATGCTTAGTCCACTATTATGGCCTTACAGCTTGGACAGGTGCCGTTCACGCTCACCCAAGTATCAACGCACCCCTTATGGAAAACGGCGTCGCAGTTGCTACACCTAACCGCCTCTCCAACAGGTATCGGCTCAAAACATATGCTACAGACGGCTTCCTCTAGATCTGGAGCGGGGACAATCTTCGCGGTCACCGCCCTGCTAGGTCTCGCGGCTTCGGCTGTAGGTGGAGGTCCGGGTCTCACAGGCGGCGTTACTACGGGCGGCGGGGTCGGCACAGTCTCTTCTTTAACTGGCGTCAGTAAGGCGAGGGATCCCACTCCGAGCTGGAGAACTCCTGTAAAGACCGCTGCGAAGAATCCTATATCTAGGTGCACGTTTACGGATAGGCCTAGTAGCTTAATGGCATAAATGTAGATGGGTGAAAGGGTTGCGAGTACTCCCCCTATTACCGTGAATCCCCCCAGAAACAACTTCAACAACCTTAATCTCTTCGCGAAATAGGCAGCTATCATCCCGATCCCGGCCAATAATCCCCCAGTTATAGATAAGATGAGGGCCTCGGGGAATACGTATCCATAGATGGCGGCTCCACTGTTCGCTTCAGTATACCAACTGAGAAGTAATGCGAGTATATGGATGGCGCCTATGGCCGCTGCACCTGAACCTATCTTAAAGAACCTGGAAAGGACTTCCTCCCTAGTTACCATCAACTTCTCTTCAGCTCCTTTAGAATGAGTTAACCAGCACCTTATAAACGGCTCGCGGGAAGGGTGGATGCCGATGAATTTTCGGAAAAATAGTTATTTTTAAGGAATCGACGTAATATTCTCAGATTGAGCTCCGTTTTAATGCGTGAAAACAACTTTTTATACACGCCAACCCGGTATTTTTCAGGGAATGAGTCCATTTACGGGAAAGAAGGAGAAATTGGAGGCGCTCGAGGCGAGGCTATCAGATAGGTTAACGGATTTGGAGGGTAGATTACTTGAGAATACCGGAAAAATTGTCGATGCGTTGAGGAGGATAGAGGCTAGGTTCACAGACCTCCAATCAAGTCTTCAAGAGCTCTCCGCCCAACCAGAAATAATAAAATCGAAACTGGATCACTATTTGGAAAAGGCCGAGAAGGTTTCAGATGAACTCGAGGCCGTCAGATACTATGAGAATACCTTGCTCTCCGTTCAGGATGGGATTAAAGACATAATCGAAGCTCTCAGCAGGGAACGCGAGATGATAAAGCAGGAAATCAGCTCCCTTCTTAAGGAG
>QMUP01000097.1 GCA_003660635.1 Candidatus Wolframiiraptor sp. | reverse complement strand
TGATTATTATTGGGATTTTATTCGCCTTAACCAGTATAATCTCCTGGATAAGGGGGAAAATAAGTGCCGATGTGAAGCTGAGGGAGATCCCAACTCTAAGAGACGCCATCTTAGCGGGAATCGCTCAAGGATTTTCCGCTCTCCCCGGAATTAGTAGAAGCGGTATAACCATTTTCGCCTTGTTACTCTTAGGGCATCACCCGAACTCCGCTGTAAGACTCTCTTTTTTAATGTCTATTCCGGCGACGCTCGGTGGGAGCATCTACGCGTATCTATTTTCTCCGAGCACATTGAGTGGAATATCTTTTATCACGATCTCAACCTCGATCACCACATCACTTGTCGTTTCATTGGCCGTGATATCCGCTCTGCTGAGAATTTCTCAGAAGATTAAAGCCCACATATTCACGGCAATCCTAGCGATAATCGCATTACTCATGGGAACGATTTCGATTTAATGGACTACGGGAATTATTATTTTAAAGGTCTTATATTTCATGAACTCCTTTCCAGACCAACGTGAATCCGGCGGGTTATCTACCGGATCCTCCGGCGGATATCTTGCACAATATGGCTCTTCTTCTCCTAATGGATTTAGGACCTTATCATCCTCGTCGAGAATCCATCCTCTATATGACAGCCTGATGTTGGCGGTTTTTTCATCCGCTTCAATATCAAAGTACGCTATCTTCATATCCCGTCCCTTAATGGATTTCGAGAACAACTCTATTATCCTCGACCCATTTACCTCGGTGACCTCGAGATTCTCCGCAACTCCTATCGCCCAATCAAAGTCCCCGAGGGAATAATTGGCGACGCGTCCGCCATCAAATGCGAGCAAAACCCCCGCCGCTGTATCGATCCCCTCAGGACTAGGCTCATCTCCTAAATTAATCAGCTTAACAATCACCCTAAAACGCCTCCCCACCTGGCAGTTCACCACACCGCTCCCGTTAACCCGCACCCAAGACCCATCAACACATTGAATCACGATCTCAACGAAAGGCTCGGGATGAACGCCGTCCCCACTCCTCGAAAACGAGCTCTGAAAAACGAATAAGATGAATAAAATTAATAGCATCAGAGCAAACATCAAAAAGATAAAGACCCCCCGACGAAGCATCCCCACAGAGTCCTCACCAAAATCCGAGACAAAACATAATAAAAAACAAAC
The DNA here is from genome assembly GCA_003660635.1 of Candidatus Wolframiiraptor sp. Classification (GTDB taxonomy): domain Archaea; phylum Thermoproteota; class Nitrososphaeria_A; order Caldarchaeales; family Wolframiiraptoraceae; genus Wolframiiraptor. Next base: position 3,276 of record QMUP01000097.1, on the reverse strand, counting down.
CCAAGCTAATAACCGAGCCCCGGTAGCTCAGCTGGCAGAGCGGCGGCCTCGTAAGCCGCAGGTCGCGGGTTCAAAGCCCGCCCGGGGCTCTAATCCGATTTCTGGGGGCTTTCCCTTCTTCACCGCAATAACTTTCTATCACGAAGATGCGATAAGACTCTGTCATGAGACCTGAGGCTCTCTGATACTTCCTAAGCATTCGTCTCTCGAGATGCCGAGCACGGCTCCCTGTGGGCTTCTCAGGATTTTGAAGGCGTTGACAAAAATTATAAGGGGACCTGATTGCGAGGAGAGGTGACTTCCGCCCCCTAATGTAGCTCGATAGCCTTCATTCCCAGGATTTTACAAGCCATCTTGAATTCCCTTACATGATCACCGTACAGCATTACGCAGTGGAATCCAGGATATTTCTCGAGTAGATATGTTACGTCACCTGAAATCTCTACTATCGCTTGGTTCCTGCATACTGGGAGATTCGGTGATTCAACTATCGTTCCTCTCATCAAGACCACCTCATTTAAGTCGAAGGAGGGAACCAAGACGGTCACAACCTGCCCCTTGCTCATCAACACTTTCGTCGTTATAGCTTGCGCAGTCTCGTACTGGGTCGTAGCATAATACGGCTCAGGATCTTCCTTTAACCCCTTTAGCTTAGTAGGACATGAACAATGGGCTAGCAATAGTTGATTTTTCTCGGGGATCACCACGACGTCCGCTAAGAACGAGGGCTTGTCTGCGATGTAGCGCGCGAGAAGCATCATGGCCATTGCCGCAAAGTCTGATTCACAGACCCCGAGAAATCCTTCATCATTTAGCTTTGAGAGGGCAAAGCAGGGGGCAACCTCCTTTAACACCTTCAACCCTCCTTCATAGCAGTTAAACGTTATCACTTCAGCCCCCTTCTCCTTCATAAGCCTTTTACAGGCCAAGTATAGCCTAGCCGATTTAGTCGCCTCATCGATGACGCGTTCTTTCGTTATCTCCATCAATCCCTTCGCCTTTTCCAAGAAGTCCCTAACCAATTCCCCGACTTCCTCTTTCTTGACGCTATTGTATAACTCTATAACCTCTTCGAAATGGGACATTATGACTTTGACGCCCATTTTTTCGGCGACCGCTCTCATGGCATTGTATGATCCTAAACTCGAGGAAGGCGGACCAACCGTGATAACAGTGGTGTTCTTTATCCTCTTAATTGCTTGGAGAACCTTGACCACCTTACATAGGTAGCCCCAATCATTGACGACGACCCACAGAGATTTTCCAGTAACGTCTCGATGTTCTTCAATTAATGCTAGTGCGCGCATATTGCCGTCGTACATGTGCTCTCCTTCAGCTCTAGTAAAGATCACAGTAGGCTTTCCAAAGCCCCATACAGCCTCCAAGCTGTGGCCGTATGTCTTGTAGAGTTTTCCAACCTCGGCATAGGCGGGAGCCCCTCCAATAAACATGAACACCAGCAATACATCTGCATCTACGAGTTTCTCGGAATTCGCAATAACGTCGTTCTCGCTCTTAACGACGAGGAAATCGCTGAATTCAACGCCTTCAAGGCTTTCCTCAAGCTTCTTCACATTACTTTTGAGATATTCCATCTCCTCCTTTAATGTTTCATTACTTGGAAAGCCCCAGCGCCTCCCAGCCACGGTATCTTCAACGATAAGAACGCATCCAACCTTTAGTAGCTGTGAAGATGACATTTTAATCAAATGATAAATCCTCAGCCGTTTATAAATCTATTACCACTAAACCCCTCCATATCTTTAATTTATGAAGCCCGGTTAGCTATGGGATTTTCGAGCAAAACTTCTGAAGCAAATTTTCGATAGATTAAGTTGCGAGACAACCTTTGATGGAAGGCGGAAGCCACTTTATAGCCATATTCTCGCCCAAGCGAGAGATCTCGCGAAAATATCTACTCGAACAAAAATCCGGGTTTAAGCCATTTGTGATGGGGTGGTGACATGGAAACGCTCGTAATTTACGATGTAACGGAGGACGCAGTAAGAAATGAGGTAGCTAGAATATGCGAATCTTTCGGACTTATGAGAATTCAGAAGAGCACGTTTATAGGCTATTTACCTAGTTCGAGGAGAAAGGAGCTCATGGCAATATTCAGATATTCGTGTTTTGTAGATATTGCCAAACCTTTAGAGAAATTCTATAGAAAAATTGTGAGGAGGGGTTTCATATATTACGAGAAGAGCAATGAACTCGTCGAGATTGAGATCGCAGAAGAGAGAAAGAAGCATGTTCTGAAAATTCTCCGAAAACTGAGAGAAACTCTAAGTCAGGAATGTCTGCCGGTGGTTAATCAACCCTTGGTGAAATGCCTTAACTGCGGCTATAGAAAAATATGTCTACCTTAGAGAAGGCGATTTGATAAATCAAGATATATTACCGAGTCTGGGCTCAGTGGGGTGGGATGGGAATCATCTCTCAGTGGTGGCGACTTTCATCACCGCCGTTTTCGGGTTTATGGGAGAGGTTACAAACTTAATGGAGGTGCTAAAATATGGTTCTCGATATTATTTTTTCTATGGGAGGTTAGTGGGCTATGGTCGTGATAGTTGAGTTTAGCGTTGTCCCCCTTGGAGAGGGTACTAGCGTGTCGAGGTTTGTGGCGAAGGCTGTGAAAGAACTCGAGGAACGGGGAGTAAAGCACGTGACCACGCCCATGTCGACGATAATCGAGGAGGATGACCTGGAGAGCGCTCTTCAACACGTTAGGGCTGCTCATGAAGCGGTCTTCAAGGCGGGGGCAAAGAGGGTAATAACCGTAATTAAGATCGATGACAGGAGGGATGTGAAGAGAACTATGGAAGATAAATTAAAGTCTCTGGAAAAAGCGTGGGCAGAGGACTATTAGACTAGAAGTGAAGAAAGGTGGTCCGCGGATAGTAAACTTAATCTCTCAATTATGAACCCTATACCCCATGGATGCGGCGCTGATAATAATCGACTTCCAAGAGAGACTAGCCAAACATATATCGGGCATAGACGAGGTTCTGAAAAACTCCGCGAAGCTGGTAAAGGCCTGCCGGATCCTAGAGATCCCGATGATCTTAACTGAGCAGATCAAACTCGGAGACACGGTTAGAGAGATTAAGGAATTAGTAGATGTAAAGCCGATTATGAAATCGAGTTTCAGTTGCGTGAAATGTCCGGACTTCGTCCAAGCGCTCGAGAAACTTAAACCCAGAAACTGTATCCTTATAGGAATTGAAGCTCACATCTGCGTTCTCCAAACCGCTCTAGATCTCCGGGAAAAGGGAT
>QMUP01000096.1 GCA_003660635.1 Candidatus Wolframiiraptor sp. | reverse complement strand
TATGTACGCATCGCCGCGACGAAGTTCATCCTCGAATGGATTACCGAGAGCCTTGCTTCTATTTATGGCATTAAAGAGGTAATTTATTCCGGGGAAACAAAATATCAAAAGGTTGATATCGTTAGAACCCATGATTTCGGACTAGTGCTACTACTAGACGGGCTCCTCCAATCAGCTGAAATTGACGAATACGTCTATCACGAGTCACTTGTTCATCCAGCGATGATAGCGCACCCTAATCCTAAGAGGGTTTTGATAATCGGGGGAGGGGAGGGAGCCACTGCCAGGGAAGTTGAGAGATATCCCGCTGTCGAGGAAATATATATGGTAGATTTGGACAGGGAACTTATAGAAATCGTTAAGAAATATCTCCCGTGGTCAAAGAAGGGATTCAGCGACCCAAGACTAAAACTTTTCATCGAAGAAGGAAGAAGCTTCCTCTCAAAGCAGCCAGACAATTTTTACGATGTCATAGTAATGGATGTCACGGATCCGGCCGAAGACAGCTTGGCGATTAAACTTTATACTAAGGAATTTTATAGCCTGGCATACAAAAAGCTGAAGGCTGATGGCTTAATCGTGACCCACGCCGCGCCACTCCTTCTCAGGACAAAACTCGCCATGTCCGTCTTCAAGACCATGAACTCGGTCTTTCCACGCTCCTGTATCTATGCAGTTTATATCAAGTCACTAGAGGCCATGTGGAGCTTCATAGTCGGATCTAAGAATACGCTTCCTTCCGACCTCTCGGCGGAGGAAGTAGACAAAAGAATCCTTGAAAGGGGGGTATCGGGTCTTAGATTTTATTCCGGGAAAGTTCATAGAGCGATCTTAGAATTGACGGAGACCTATCTCAAGAATTTTTCAACTGAGGGAGAATTATTCTTAGATGAAAAGTTTCCGAGGAAGAGGGTATAAAATCCCCATTTCTTAGAGAAAACCTCTAATCGTCCCATCTCAACCATATTTTGGAGAAGTGGAGATGCCCATCCACGGGCTTGAATGGCTTTTCATAGCCATTATATTGATCTTCCTCGTCCTATGGGATCCTGAAAAAATCCCAAAGATAGCTAGGGCGCTCGCCGAGGCAAAAAGAGAGTACGAAAAAGCGACATCAACCATGCAAGAGTTGGTAGAGGGGGCAGTGGAAGAACCAGAGGAAAGTGATAAGAAGCTCATAGAAATCGCGAAGCAGCTTGGAATAGAGACCTATGGTAAGACCAAGGAGGAAATAAAAGAGGAAATCCTGAAAAGAGCTAAACAGCGGGAAAAACAGGTCGAAACCGATGCGCAACCCCAAAATCCGGTTAATTCCGTCTCTACTACAGCCCCCTCTTACTCTGGGGATAAAAAATAATTTTAAATAATGAATTTCTCGGCTAATCTTGGCGAAGGATTTTGAACCAGAGGACGATTCTCCTTTCGATTCTACTGATAGCAATTCTAGTAACCGCGGGCCTAAATCCAGTATTGGGTAAACAATATTCTAAGAGAATAGTTGAGGTAAATGCCCTAGGCCTCGTATACATTTATGATGAAGTCCCGAGCACAGGAGGCAAAACCGTGATACAATTCCCCAAAAACCTAGTCAAAAATCTAGTCAATTATGCTTCAACAGATGATCCGGAACCGGAGCTAGAAGTTGGAAACCGCACATTCTCAATAATCATAGATTCTAAACCCGGTCAGACAGTTCACCTAGTCACAGTCTTCCGCGGGATAGTTTCTTGGAATCCCTCGCAGAGAAATTTTGAACTTAAGGTACCACTTAACCCGATCATATCAATTAAGGAGAAGATTCCCTTCTCCATCGAAGTGAAGGTGCCGGGAAACGCCTCAAGCGTGTCACCCGCGTATTTAAAACAAGTATCAACAGGAATCCTCTCAGGAAGTATTGATGAAATGGATTTGTCGAAGAAGGATGTAGAAGAAGTCTCAGTAACCTTTACCAGCCAAACACTCAGGATCATAGATATTACTTCAACGAAATTAATTGCTGAGCCATTTGAAAGGAAAATGGAATTAGACTTGAAAATACAGCATCTCGGAGGGGAAGATGCTTCACGGATAACCCTAAGACTCCCAATAAATAGCTATAACATTGAAGCCAGAGATCACCTCGGAAAGATATCCAGTAGCTATGACGCGGAGACCGGTCAAGTTAGAATAACCTTCAGGCAAGCTCTAAAATTTGGAGAGGGCACCTATCTCTCCATCAGATTTAAGATCCCAGAAAATTCTTCAATAATAAGCTTCAAGGATGAGATTGTAACGATTAATCCATTCCTTCCTCTAAACACAACATCATGGAGTTATGAAGTACAAATTATTTTGAGGGGGGCTGAGCCAGAGTCGTGGACACCCGAGCCAGATGAATTTTATAGACAGTATCCGGATAAGAGTACGATCGTCTACCGGTTCAGCCACATCGACCCGATAAACATCGGCGAAAGAGCAATAAACATAAAGTACAAACCGCTATTTGCGGTATCAACCACGCTTCCATATCTAGCGATAATAGCGATTATCGGGATCGTGGGATCGATCACGGCCGTGTATGTCAAGGAAATAAGAATTGCTCCAAGACGTGAGAAGAGACCTATTCAAAGACTCTTAGATGAAGGCGGGTTCCTAACTCCAGTTTATCAAGGATTAACGGAACTCATCACCAGCGGTAGAATCTTTGAGAGGGGATATTCGAGGAAGAATTTACTAGAGATTAGATCTAATGCCAGGAGACATGCTGAGAAACTCGTGAAATCGGCGAGAGAACTCCTAAAAACGCAGCCTGAAATCTCCAAGGAACTCATAGATCTAGAGAACGCTGTCCGCGAGTTCCAAAAAGCTGTTGAAAGAGCCTGGGACATAACTTATCCCTATCTCTCAGGGAGCCTTTCCAAGAAAAAGTTAAGCGAAAGACTGGATAAGTATCACGACGAGCTCAAGAGATCGTATAACAGGGTCATCGACTGCTTAGAAGCTGTAAGAAAGAGATTAGAGTGACTCCTTCAAAACTTGAATCAGGACATTCATCGGATCCTCCATATCCTTCCAGAGATCTTTAGCCCGCCTCTGCCATTCATTCCTAATCTCGTTAATTCTCTCTAAAAAATCTGTAAAGACACATATCAAGTCTTCGACGGTCTTACATCGAATCACGAGTCCCTTCCCCTTTAAGAACTCTAATACTGCGGGCAGCTTTTGGGGATAAACCGAGATCGCGGGTACACCAAGCAGTGCTGCCTCTTGGGTCATGGTTCCGCCACCACCCACAAAGAGCATCGAATAATAGGTTAAGGTTGGGCCGGGAACGAGTTCACCAATAACCTTCACGTTATCCAATTGTAGAAGTTTCTGGGCAATCTCAAGTTGCTCTGGATATCTACATGAAATTATTAATTTTCTGTCGTTTAGTTTTTTGGCGAGAGATTTGGCCGCCTTGAGAAGTCGTTCGTCATCTGATTTTAGATACGCCGCCTTACTTTCCGGCATTCTCATCAAGACGTATTGTCCCTTTTCAACCCCTAATCTATCCAACACTTCCTCCTCAGGTTTGAAATCTTTAAGCCAGAAACATGGATCAAGAGCTCTATAGTAGCGGATAATTTCCTCCCTAGCCCCTGCCCTTAACCATTCCTCTTTTGGAATCACCCAAGGAGTTAGAATTGCCGTGGAAAGGGGGGCGGCTAAGGGGTTTACGGGGGAATGCGGTGTATCAGAGATCATGAGATGTGGGATTCCAAGTCCATAGCATATTCTAGCTGCTTCCGGGGAACCGCTTGAAAGACATATGTCGGGATCTATCTCGATGACGTAGTCGAGGAGCGAGGAGAGACGCTCTATACTAGCCCTCAGCTTCCCAATCAGGCTTCCGCCGCCCCAGCTTCCTATCTTAAGTATACGCCATTCTCTAAATGCGCCATCTATCAGTCCATTTAGCTGTACATAATGCCTCGAAGTTAAGCATACTTCGTATCCGATTTCCCGAAATCTCTTCGCTATACTCGTGAAGAGGAATAGTTGTTTTGGTGAGAGTATGTCGCACCAGACCTTCATCCTCGACTACTCCGCCTTCTGTGGATTTATCGATTCGAATTCTCCATAAGTGTTATCTGCATCGAGTTCCGGATTTTGGAGGAGCCTCGACTCAACCTCATCGGCGAATTCCATAGCTAATCGCCTATCAACAGAGATGTTCTCGTCGACCAAGTCGAGTGGAAACGGCAAACCTGTCGCGGGATTGGTTATCTTCCTCAAGTAAGACAAAACCCACTCGACATCGATTTTATCTCCGAATTCTATACATGCTGGCGGAGCATAAGGGGATAATCTGACGTATATCCTCCTAGTTCCAATCACCTCTCTGAAAACCTCACTTTCCAAGGCTTTAGGAGAGTTTGAGGGACAGAGGTCCGTCACTATTTGAAGGCGAAGTTTATTGTCAACGTATTCAAGAGCCTTACTTAGTT
>QMUP01000095.1 GCA_003660635.1 Candidatus Wolframiiraptor sp. | reverse complement strand
TTCACCGTCCAGGCGAAAGTGTCCATAGCGGCCCGTGGGCGCGGATCTATGTGTGTTGACGTGGCTTAGTGTGGATTCTCTTCTTTTCAGTTAAGTCCGCCGTCATCGTGGCTTCTCAGGGCTCAGGTACGGCCGCATTCATCATCTGAGAGAATTTTTACACCTAATGTTCTTAATCATTTTCTCTCCCATGGAGGCTCGAAGTTAAATGAAGGGTCAGTTAACCTAGGGACCGGATATGGCGTCGAATGTCAACGTGATAGTGGTTGGGTCGGCTGGCTGCGGGAAGACCAGCCTGGTAGCGGCTTTTGGGAGGTGGTTTGAGCGGGAGTTCGGGGAGAGACCTGCCTACGTTAACCTAGACCCCGGCGTCCTAAAATTACCATACGAGCCATCCTATGATGTCCGCTCCATCGTGAGGGTGGACGCCTTGATGAGGGATGAGGGCCTCGGCCCAAACGGCGCCATGATAAGGGCCGCTGAGATAATTGAGGAGAGGGTCGGCGAGGTGGTCGGGGAGATCGAGGCCCTAGAGCCACCGGCCGGATACACGTTGATAGATACACCCGGCCAGATAGAATTATTTCTCTTCAGGGATATGGGGCCGAAAATCGTCGAAGCTCTCTCCGAGAACTCGAGGACTATCGCGGTCTATATCATGGATCCATCCCTGGCATCCACCCCAAGCGGCCTCGCAATAAACTTCTCCCTCGCAATAGTCACGAGGCTGAGACTCCGCGTCCCCGTGGTCTCAATCATAAACAAGTCGGATCTACCGATCGTCCTGAGATTTGAGGAATTGACGAAGGATGAGAGCCGACTGATGGAGGAGATCGCGGCGGAGGAACAGGGCTTGATCGCGGACCTCTCGATGAACTTCATCAAGTTCGTGGGAGAGTTTTCTAAGGCGATGAGGGTCGTCAAGGTCTCGGCTAAGACAGGAGACGGCATGGCAGAGCTCTACAACCTCGTAAATGATGCTCTATGCGAGTGCGGAGACTTAACCTGAAATCTGATTCGGAAAAAATCTTCTCAGCCTGGGATATCCTTCCTCCAGTTTTCAGGCATCCTGACTAGGTTAAACTCTGTGATGTAATGCGGCTTACCACCGCAGTTTTCCTCGACGAACCTCCTTATCTTATTCAGGTCCTCATCGGTTAAGCATGGATACCTCACGGTGCGGTAGATCGTGAGTGGTAGATCCCTCGCGATCACGACGGATTTCATGAACTTCTCTCGATCAAATCTCGCACCCGTGATCACGCTATATTTCTCGACGTCATCTGGAGGGGCCTTGATGTCCAAGGCTATTCCATCGATTAAGCTCTCGACCCTGCTCAGGGCCTCCGGATTAGATCCATTCGTATCGATCCTGATCTTCAGGTCAGGTCTTACATCTCTAATGAATTTAACTAGGTTTAACAGCTTCCCGCCGTGGATCGTGGGCTCTCCCCCCGTAACAACCACCAACTCTATCAGTTTGTTGTTCTCCAGCTCCCATCTAAACTCGTCTATCCCAACTCCCTCTCCGAGGAGGTCCAACACAACCTCGTAGTTATGACAGTAAATGCACCTCCAGTTGCAGCCCGGAAGATAGATTACGAGCGAGATCTTCCCCGGGTGCTCGATGAAAGAGGTAAGCATGCTGACTATCCTCGGGAGATCATTCAATCGCTTCATCACCTAGATCGCTTAGCATCAATATCCCCCGCGTGGCCCAGTCGGCTCTTCTAGAATCCTGCCAGACGTTCTCCACCCCCTCATAGAGCCCTCTCTCAGGATCCTTTACGAGAACCTTTCTGGCTATCGGCCTGAAATACCCGATGACTCTGGAGTATATCGTCACGTCATCGGATCCACAGCTCGGGCATCTGAGCTTCTCCCCCACGGCCTTAAAACCGCAGCTATTACACCTCGAGAGGGTTGGGGTCAGCGTGATGTATTTGACTGGATGGTTCTCGAAGATCGATCTAACCAACTTTTTCTTCTGAGATACGGTCAATCTTTCTCCTATGAATAGGTGTAGAACAGATCCTCCGGTTGCGTAGTTCTGAGTGTGAGCGGAAACATAGATTAGCTTCGTCAGAGATCTCTCGCTGAAAGGCGGCTGGAATCCGGATGTGAGGAGCGGCCTCTCCCTCGTACCCGAGACGTATATGTCGGGGATCTCCCCCCAACCCCCGGCTCTCTCAAGCACCAGGTCTCTGAAGAGCTTAAACCTACTCAGCCCGCTTCTGAGGTCATCGACGAATTCCAGATCCCTTCTCGCGAGGTATGCTGCGGCGGTCTCCATCGGGGCGTACTCGAAGTTCCATGCGACTCCATCCTCCTCCGCGAACTCCTTTAGCTTGTCCAAGATCGCGGTCGAGATCTTCTCAGCTATTCTAAGCCCCTCATCCGATAGTATCCCATCTCTTATCCCAAAGTTTATGAGTCCCTCATGTCCTCCGCCGAGCGATATCGTTGAGAACATGGTTTTCAGGTCTCCCCGAATGTAGAAGAATAGGGTCGGGTAAAGCTCCCTGTGCTTTAGGATGAAGGACCTCTTCTTGTTCAAAACCCTCCTCGCCCTCTCGAGTAAGAGCTCTAGGTGATCCATCAATCCTTGGAGGTCTCCCCTGTAGATGTATCCAAGCCTGTTGAAGTTTATCGTTATCACGCCTATAGATCCGACCCCCGAAGCCCTCCCAAACAACCCTCCGGTATGCTGAACGCTCATAAGTTCCTCTAGATTCACTTGAAACCTGCAGCAGAAGGATCTGTTAAGCGCCGGGTTCCTAGGCTTCAGAGATCTTATCCTCTCCCTCCATTCCTCGCTTAGGAAGGGTTTGCTGACGTAGTTCTCGAAGTAAACTCCTCCGAAGTGATCCATGAGCTCCAGGAGTTTATCCAATACCGGGTTATCCCACTGGAAGTCGTCGGTCACGTATACCGTGATTATCGGGAATGTCCAAGGCTTCCCCTCGGAATCTCCCTCGGCCATTATCTCGAAGAACGCCTCATTAACCTCGTCATAGTATTCTCTCGGGATTTCCCCGAACTTCCTGCCGAGGCTTCTCCCGCCGATTATAAGCTCCTCTTCTAGGAGCGCCGGGGCGGGCGACCCTATGGTTACGGTAACATTCGTGAAGGGCGAGTTGCCGCTCCTGAAATCGAGGTTCACGTTGTAGACGAATGACTGGAAGGCGTTCTTGACATCGTCGTAGGTGAGGTTCTTGCCCAGGACCTCCCGCTCGAACCAGGTGAGGGCGGCGGCGACCGTCGTTAAATCGTTTAGGGCAACGGCCCCAGAAACCTCCTGGCTTATCTTCAGGATGAAGTTCGCCGATTGATCCAGAAACGTTCGAAGATGCCTTGGAGGCCTGGACTTCACGGAGAAGCCGTTCAAGGACTGGAGCCCGTACCTCATGATATCGAGCGCCGAGAAGCCGACGCAATAGGGGCTAAGCTGATGGAGCTGATGATGATACCACCAGCCCTCCTCGTGGAGAAGCCTCTCCTCGGAGTCGAGAACCCTCTCAAGATAATACCTTCTCTGAACATAGCCTGAGAGGATGCCGGCCATAGCTGGAAGAGAGTATATCAAGTTCGCATTATGCCTACATAAATCGCGTCCTGAGAGGTAGTCGCCTATTAGATCGAGTACGTCGATCACATGGATGGATAATCCATCCAACTATTTAAGACTCAACCGGCCAACCAAGGAAAACGATCAAGGTCACGGCCTCGCAGTCTTAAAGCAGCGTCCACTTGGCCAAGCGAGAGAAAAAATAACCACGGGGAAAAGTTGATATGAGAAACACCCCCAGTACCGCTGGGGCGAGCGGCGGGGCGGGCCGCGGGGAACTCCCGAGGAAGTTCCTCCCCCAAACGGGAGACGCGTGGCGCCGCGAGGCGCCGGGGGAGACCCCGGGCAACGCCACAGAAACGAGACCCCCTGCATCCGAGGAGGATGAGGCGGCGCCTCGAAGCCGTCGAGGAGGATGCGGGGTCGGGTGAAACGGGCGACCCACGCGGGGAAAGGGGGTGGGGGGCTGATGAGCGCGTCTCCCGTCGAAAGCCCTCCCGAAGACCGACTAGACGAATCCCGCCTAAAAACAGAAGGAGGACTACCGCCGCACGCCCCCAAAATAGAGAGGACTACCCTATCCTCCGTCCTGAGTATAAGTAGCTGAGGTGACGATGAAACCTTTCTTCATCTATAGGCTGTTCTTCGCGGTCTGATGGTGAGCAAGGTGATTATTCTATTCTTCTCATCGATTACGTAGATTATCCGGTAGTTTCCTATCCTGAGGCTTCGTTTTCCCTTCAATTCTCCTCTTAATGGCTTTCCGATAAATGGCTCGGCCTCAAGCCTCCTTATGATCGAGTCTGCCCTCCTCTTCATTTCCCAATCGAGCGTCCTGAAATCTTTCTCAAATCTTCTCGCGACTTGGATCCTATATTTCTCCAGAGCGCCTCAGCTCCTCCACGAATTCATCATA
>QMUP01000094.1 GCA_003660635.1 Candidatus Wolframiiraptor sp. | reverse complement strand
TCCACAATATCCGGGGCTTCTCGGACATAACTAAAAACCTCTATAGATTTAATCCTAATACAAGCGAAACTTGCTATTAAATATTTTACGTAATTAAATAGAGGCGTCCTAAAATTTAATTTTAATAATGAGCCCTGTGGTGGGCCCGGGGCGATTTGAACGCCCGACCAACAGGTTATGAGCCTGTCGCTCTAACCGGGCTGAGCTACGGGCCCAATCAAATAATATTTTCTCTAAGATCAGTACTTAAGAATTTCTCTTTTCAGAGCATACCATCCGCGGTTCTTTGAATCCTAAAATTTTAAATATGTAGGTGGGATTCAAAATTTAACGGTGCCGCCGTGGTAGATGCCGGCTGAGCCGCCGTTCACCAAAGAGAAAGTGTGGACGAGAGCTCAGTTCGGTAGAGCAGCGGACAATGAGGCTAAATGCCTCATTGGCTGATGCTGTTAACCCGAAGGTCGACGGTTCGAGTCCGTCCGGCGGCGCCATTACCCAAACCGACGACACCTCTACTTTCTTTTCCGGAAATATACGAGTCCGTTTCGCTGAAAGAGATATTCAAAGCCGGCCTCTATGAGTTTTCGGATTTCTTTGGGGCTCTTTGCGACTTTGCAGAAGTATTCTTGCTCCTCTTCGAATTTTACAAGTTGAGTGTACTTTAAAGTGTTTTTTATGCTTTTGTGGCCGAGAACCTGCATGACATGCAGGATGTCCTTGGTCTTATGGTATTCCATTGTTCCCTTCCAGTGGCGCAGCGTGTGAAAGCTGATCTGTAGGAGCCTTGGGTTGCCGAGTTTATGTGCGGCTCTTTTCCGCTGCCGCTCAAATACGCGTCTCATGCTATTCAAGTTCTTGTAGTGTGCGAAGACGCGTTCTCCCTCGCGGGGCAATCGATTGAGCATCCGTATGAGCCGGCTGCTCATTTTGAAGATGCGCGCTTGGCTTCTTTTTTCGGCTTGTATGCGTATGGTTCCTCGCTCCAGATCTATGTCGGTCCATTTCAGTCTGAAGATCTCTCCGATTCGCGCGCCCGTCTCCTTTGCTATTTGAAGGGCAACTGCGATATGCTTTGTGCAGCTCGCAATTAAATCGTCTATTTCACGTTCTAAGGGAATGAAGGGCAGCTTTTCAGGGATGGATATTCTGGGCGGAGTCCATTTGATCCCGGTCCATCGGCAGAACAGATCGTATGCGTATACCACATTTGCCTTTCGTCCCTCACTCCACTTCTGACGTGCAATCACGGCCTTTACTGATTCGGGATCATAGAGATCCGCTCCGAGTCTCAGGAGACGCCTTAATATTTCTCCTCGGCTTTTGATGGAGGCTTCAGCGTATCCCTGCTTTTTCATCCACCAGAGGAAGTTAAAGATTTTCTGTGTGGCCTCCCGCACGCCCGCTTTTAGGCCTTCCTCCTTCACCTCCACCAATTCTTGGACCGCCTTTTGGGCGGTAATCGATCCTATGCCACTGCGAATCTTTAAGATTTGACGTAACTTGGGATCCGTGAAGCGGAAACCGCATTCTTTGCAGATTTAGCGCTGCACCGTGGAGCCATCCGCTAATCTGCGTTTTCCATCCTTCACGGTTTTCTCTGAGCCGCATTAACCGTCAACAGAGCAGTTCCTGGCGGTCTGCCTGAAAATAATTACGTTGATCTTGGGTAATTCTCTCTCCGATTCCTCATTTGTTTGAACGTTAACTCTATTCACGGTAATCCAATAACGTATTGAAGCAATATTGCGATTACGAGAGAGGGGTCTCCACCTTTTCAGGCAATCTTGAGACCTCGACTAACAGTTCTGCAAGAGCCTTAGTATCAGTTCGTTCTAAGATCGATATTTAACTTCAAGATTTATAGACGCTGCTTGCTCTATAATCTCAGCTAATCTCGCAACGCAAAGATTTAAAGCTTTTTCAATAATTTGAGTTGCTACATTCGCATTAATTTCAAGAATCAGTGATGCAGACACCGTTCTATCCATAGCTAGTATAGCATTTACTGCTTTTTCGGTCGATAACCGCTCAACAATTTCTGCAGCTCTTTCCAGATTTGTTCAAGATTCTTGCAACTCTTTCCGATGAAGTTTGTTCGAAAATTCGAGATGCTTCGGAAGATGTCATTTTTTTAATGATTTTAACTGCCTTTCCAAGAGGCATCCTTACAATTTTCTCTGGAGTTATTAAAGATTGTATATCCCCATCAAACGTTATTTAATTCCGCCCCCTTAATTAGAAGACATGACTACTGGATTTAATGTTTAGACCCTTTCACTTTCGGATTTTTCATTTTTAAGAGATTTTCAGTTCTTAAATTTTTGGTTTTCCAAATTACGAATGGAACCATTATAGTCCACATATGGATTATGGCTTATCCATTCATTATTTAAAAATTTCCATAAATAATCCATATATTACCCACCCATTCTTCGAAGGACAAAACGATGGTCAAAGTCTACGTTAATATTAAGCTTCCAGGAGAACTCATTAAAGAAGTAGATAAACTAATAGAGCAAAGAGTTTTAGGATACAGAAGCCGAGGCGAATTCGTAGCAGAAGCAACCCGAACCCACTTAATAAAAGTGAAGGAGTTATTAACGACTAAACTCGACGACTCGAAACATCAAACATGCGCAAAACGTGATCAACTACTTGGTCAGAGCAATGAAACTCATCGAAAATAAATAATTCTTTTCCAATATGTTTTCTAGGATTAGTTCTAACTTTATAGTTGTATAGTAGATCGATGAAAGGAGCCCTCGTGATCGCGGTTTGCACATCTTAGCATTTTTATTTTTCAATATAGAGCCTTTTATAATCTTTATAGAATTAAATTAGCATTTTGATTCTGAAAAATAGAAAAACTGATGAGAAGGACATCTTCGTAGAAATAAAAAAGGCGGCGTGTTTATGAAGAGAAAAGGCTTACTCGTGCTCTTAACGGTTCTTCTTATTGTGGGGAGTGTCGCTACATACTATGTGACGTTTAAAAGGCAAGCTGATAATCAGGCCTGTAATATTGATAGATATAATCCTGACTTATTCGGTATTGGAGAGCCCATAATGCTTCGGCGCGTTTATGAAAAGTTAGACCTCAACCGATCTATTGAAGCGGTTTGGATGCTGGGCGTCAAATGGTTGCGGGAATGGACTCGGATGGGAGCGCTTCTGATAAATCAGACTGCCTTGAATTAGACATTAAAGGAAACTTTGGATCTGATCCTCTCGGAAATGAAAACGAACAATATGTCAATCATGGGCATGGCACATGATTTTCCATCCCGGATGACTGGTATCGAAGGCGATCCCCAAGCGGTTCCTTACAGAAACACAACTGAAGGATCAGACTACATGAAGTTCCTAGAGAAATATAAAGAATCCTGGAAGACGCTTGCAAGAACATTCCCAAATATAACATTGTGGGAGATAGGAAACGAGTTCAACACTAACATCTTCCCACATCCACCGGATTTTCCAGACTCTAAATTTTCGAATCAAGAGAAAGCTGACATAGTAATAGATCTCCTCTATTACGGTTCATTAGGCGTTCAAGAGGGAAACCCAAACGCAAAAACCGTTCTTGGAGGCTTAGCTCCATCTCCAAGCATAGATGGAATAGCTGACTTCCTCGAAACGATCTATAAGAACATTAAGAGCGGACGGCGGCCAAGCACAGACCCTGATGATTATTTCCAGATTGCCTGCTGGCACCCCTATCTCTCCAACGATGAACCAGCAGAGTCTAACTGGGTGACTCCTCAATTAAGGATTCACGAGGTCATGGAGCGTTATGGAGATGGGGATAAACCTGTAGTTTTCAGCGAGTTCGGCTACAGCGACCAAAACATTCCATGCGAGAATGTTTCGAAGTATCTGCTGATGGCCTTCCAGCTTGCTAGAGAAAACTTCCCTTGGTTGAAGACTATCTATTGGTTTAGGCTGATAGATCCAGCCCCCATGACAACTGGTGAAGTTAACTCGCCGGGATACGGCCTCATCAGAATGGATTGGAAGTGGAAGCCAGCTGCACATACATAACGATCATTGATAAGCGGCGAATCCGCCCTTCACTATAGGAATCCGCGATTGACCGGGTGTATCCACAAAAGGAAAGGGATGGGCTTCTCCACAGGCATTTTCAACACTCCCTGTTCTGCACGTCTTGCAAGGCCGTTATATTCTTTCTTGTCATTTATGGAAGGCGTGATTTGGTCGTGGCAGCTTTAGCCGCTTTGTTTCTTAATGTTTCTCAGAATGGTTACGATGAAGCTTGCAGTGTATCCGATTGCTGATGGAAGAACATAGTATGTTACGTGATATTTTAGGGTGGATGGTACATATTGTGGCGGCATCGAGCTGTTCGAGCATGCAACTTCCCACGTGAATGCGCCCATAATTATTATGGCTGGCAGAAATGAGAGAAGCAGACCTAAAATTCGCCTACGCCCCCTCAAGAAGTAGCTTATGAGGAAGCTCAGGACGCTCAGTCCTGCAGAGAAT
>QMUP01000093.1 GCA_003660635.1 Candidatus Wolframiiraptor sp. | reverse complement strand
CTCTGATGAGCCTCTTCGAGATCTTCACCTCTTCATCGGCCATCATCACCATGGCTGGAACGCCTTTACCAGGATCACATGTTGAGAGAAAATAGGAGAGAACGGTTTCCGCTATTTCATCCGATATATAGCTTGGAAAATCTACTCTGAATGGCAGTATTCTCCTATCGCTTATCGTCTTGAGATAAGTGTATCTGAATGTGAGCTTCACCCTACTCTCGTAATGATCTCTCGGAGGCCATGGATAGCATTCTCCAGCGGATAGAACTGCTGAGAGTATCGTCGAATCCCTGAACTTAGATCCCAAGCCAAGCTCCTTTGAGATAAATCTCTGCTGAGGTCTCTTAACGAATCCAGCCAAGATTACATTCTTTTCATGGCATCTTTCCACAAGCCTTCTCACGGCGTCAAGATATTCTCCCTTAAATCGTGGAATTGGGATCAGCGGGCCATCGATTATTAGTAGATCGACGTCGTCCACGGTTTTCTCGGCGATCTTCATCAACATCGTCTCTCTCATGTTATCTACTCTCGCCATGAACTCCTTTTCATCCTCATTTAAGTTCTGTTCGAGTATGATGGGATTAGCCAATCCCCTCTTAAACCCCGATCCATCCAGCTTCACATATAGAGCTGCCAGAATCGCTATCATCACGTCTCCAAGGGATATTGTGGAGCTTCCAGCATCGGCTGCCGCGACTTTCTCGAATCTCCAGCGATCTCCAACCGCTTTACCTTGAATAGAATTCATTATCTTTGAAAGTGATTTACAGAATTCAGAGGCTTTTTCAGAGAGCTTCCTCTCAAGCTTATCCCTGATCTTCTTAACGAGCTCTGGATAAGTCTTCACCTCTTCTTCAAGTTCCCTCAATTCCTCCAAGATCGAGCCACCTCCATAAACGCCATTAACCACATCTAATTAAGATCATCAATCAGATGAGATTAATTGTTTAGGGAGGTAGCTGAAAATGGAGCGTATTACTTCAGCAAAATCCCGCTCACATGATTTAACACTACCTCATATCCCACACCCCCGATTCCCCAAGTCTCTGGAACTCAAGATCAACTCCCTCGATTATTCTTATGGTGTTCTCCAGATCCCCATAACTTGGGTTGTGCTCTCATATTAGGTCTTTATTGGATTCGCTCCCTCAATCTATTAATATATCAAGCCCTCTTATCTAATCAGCTTGACATCGTGGCCAGAATTTTTTTAAATGAGTGATTCACGCTATACCTGATGACCGAGCAGGCTAAAGTGTTAGTGATCTTTGCTCACAGACCAAGAGGTGTTATGGCTTGGCCTCGATTGGATTATGACTATGACGGGAGGAAGCTGGAGATCTTAGATAGGCTTGAGAAGCTTTGCCCAAGTATAAGATTTGATGCGGTGACAGCATGTAGTATAGAGGATGCGGAGAAGGTATTTGAAAGGATCGAAGGATATGATGGAATCGTGATATATCTGCTTGGGAGCGGATGTCCGGCCGCCCCACTAATTTTAGAGAAATGCGATAAACCCATGATCCTCGTTGACGAACAGTATTGCGGCTCAGGGACGTTCGCTCTAACCTATGGCTGGATGATAAACAATAAATTTCCGGCAGCAGGCATCGCTTCTTCAAGGTTTCAAGATGTCGTGGATAAGATTAAGCTTATCTCGGTCGTGAAGAGATTGAGAGATTCGAAGATAATAGTCGTGACCCCAAAGGGTGAGAGAGAATATGTCGTTGATAAGAGGTCGGAGCTCTTATATGGTTCTGGATCGAAGAGGTTCGGCGGATCTGGGAAGACCTATGATATAGCCGTGCAGATCAAGAGAATTGAGAATCTATTTGGGACGAAGGTGATTAAGTTGAGTTATCGAGATATGAAGAGATATTTTGACGAGGCTTCGATTGAGGAGGCTAAGTCGGTAGCCGATAAATGGATAAGAGGTACTTTGAGAATTATCGAGCCGAGTAAGGAGGAGATAATTAAATCTGCTAGGATGTATCTGGGATTGAGGAAAATGATCCAAGACTATGGGGCCGACGCTATAACGATAGATTGCTATAGGAGATTCGAGGAGTTGCCGGCATATCCATGTCTAGCCTTCTTTCAGCTAAATAATGATGGGGTGACAGCCGTATGTGAGGCGGATCTAAGCTCGACCATAACTCAGCTAATCATCAGATACCTCACCGAGGAGTTAACCGGAGAACCTAGACCCGGATTCGTAAACGATCCCGTAGCCGACTTCTCGAGGGGATGGATCATCTACTGCCATTGCACGGCTCCAAGTAAGGTCTTCGGCCCAAGCGGCGAATCGAGTCCATATATCATCAGATCTCATGCTGAGAGTAGGGCCGGCGCAGCCATCCAGTCATTAATGCCCACGGGCGAACCGGTAACCGCGGTTCAGATACATTTTATGAGGGAACCACCGCTAATGGTTATCCATGGAGGGAGATCGATTTGTAATATCGATTCGGAGGATGGATGTAGGACTAAGTTGGCGGCTGAGGCTAAGGTTGAAACCATATTCTCAAACTGGAATAGGTTTGGCGGATGGATCGCCCCAGCTCATTGGCATAGAGTGGTGGTTTATGGCGATTGGAGGAGGCATTTGAGGGATCTAGCTAGATTGATGAAGATAGCCGTCTTTGAAGAGGATGTCAGTAGTCCATCATCATAATCCACCGCTTCAATGGTCAAGTTTATTGAGATTACCATGAGCTCTATCCCAGCTTAAACTCCCATTTATGTTCGGTAAGATTACATTACACTTTATGTATCCAAGCCTCTTAAGCCTCTGAAACTCATATGGTCTCTCAGTGTGGATCGGTATGATGACCTTTGGATCGACCTCCTCTATCATCCTTAAAATACTCTCTCGATCGGCGTGGCCAGATGAGTGGGCAATCCTGAGATCAAGCCTGAGAAGGTCGACCCACTCCAAGAACTTTCCCCAGCTTATCTCTTGCTCTTCATCATGGGGCTCGCTGGTTGAGACTATCAACCTAGATCCTGGTTCAGGTCTAATTTGGGCGATTTCTAAAACATAGTCGAGGTTATTCGCTATCAAGATGTACTTATCCTGACCTTTTGAAACCTCTTCGGCCTTCTTCAGCTCCCCATCCTTCTTACCATCCAACCTGCTCTCATAGACCTCTCTCATCCATCTCCGATAATGGCGTGGGCTTAGATCATAACCTCCTCCATATAGAGACCTTCTCTCAAAATAGATGCAAGCATTCTTTAGGCTCGGTAAAGCTATCTTACTCTCAGTCTCCATGAGCTTGTCTATCAGATAGATGAGCCTAGGCGATAATATTGGAACTCTCCCAAGCCTCTCAGCTATCTCGAATATGCTCCTAACCCTGTCGAGATCAGTTGATGAGACAATGATGCATGCGAATTTGTCGGGCTTCTCCGCGACATATTCCTCGATCCTCTTAAAGACATTCTCCTCAGAGATGTTCGTCGAAGTATCTATTCTCGTTCCCTCAATTAGAAGATAATCCACTCCACGAATCTTCTCCAAAAATTTCTCAGTTAAATCTCTTCGAGGACCATGAATTCTAATATCTCCGGTATAGGCTAGGGATGCATCCTCGATCAGGAATCCAAATGCAGCTGGAACCGAGTGATCCACTGGATACGTCTTGACGTTGAATGGAATGTTAGAG
Source organism: Candidatus Wolframiiraptor sp. (assembly GCA_003660635.1). Taxonomy (GTDB): domain Archaea; phylum Thermoproteota; class Nitrososphaeria_A; order Caldarchaeales; family Wolframiiraptoraceae; genus Wolframiiraptor. The sequence continues at coordinate 854 of QMUP01000093.1, read as the reverse complement.
ACGTGTTTTCCTTCTTCGAAGATCTCGCATGTTCTTCGAGCCTCCTCTCTCCTCTCCTCTCTTCTATCTCTAAGCCTGAAGATCTCGCCCTCAATATCATAGGATGACGATTCGGCCATCGCCTCGATCATCGTCTTCATGGAGTTGCTGACTGCGACCGTGATCTCATTTGAGAGAAATCCTATGGCGCCATAGTGATCGATGTGAGCATGGGAGATCAAAGCGGCTTGTATGCTTAGTTCAGGTTGATTGGCTAGCATCTCCTTAACTCTTTCATCGAGTTCGATTAGATCTGAGCGATAAATTCCCCGAATCCTCGGCAAGATCTCAGAGTATAGGTGATAGAACATCTTATTCGCTATCGCGAGCACCCTATAGCTAACCTCATATGCTCTCTTCTTCCTCATATTGACGCCGAAGTCTAAGAATAGTCCCTCGCCCTCACTGGTCAAAGCTATCTTGTTGCCACCTATGCTATCCGCTCCGTCCAGTATCCAGAGATTAAAGCTTCGCATCCATGAGCTAGATGCCTGTGAAGGTTTATAATATTTTCAGAGATGGCTGAAAATCTCCATAAGAGAAAAGGCAGATTACTCCTCGATTCCTATCTTCTTTTCATAAATGTATATTCCATCTAGGAATTTCCTCAAATCTTTCTGCTTGATCTTCGTGGCGAGTTCTAGATTTGCGGCCGTTTGTCCGACTGCTTGCCTATCTATTCCTGTGACTATCACATCTTCCCCTTTCACGATGACCTTTGTCTTCGGCCCGACTATCTTGGCGTATCTCGGCCATCTCTCTCCTATGAAGTTCTCGATTATAATGGTGTCTCCCTGAACTTTTACATTCATCGG
>QMUP01000092.1 GCA_003660635.1 Candidatus Wolframiiraptor sp. | reverse complement strand
TATCTTTTCTAAGGCATTTACGAAGGCTTTACTCTCTTTACCGAACTTTCTCAAGTCCTCGGCGAACAATCTGAACTCGAAGGGATAGAATAAGCCGTTGTTAACGTATTCCCATAGGTCCCATCCAAGAGACAAGGCGCCGCGTAACACGCCCTCTATTCGCTCGTCTAGGGATACGTAGATGCATTGTTCTCCATTCTTTAATCCTTCTAAGAGAAATTGTAGACTAAGAATTGTTTTTCCAACCCCGGTTTCCCCGGTCACTAGGTAGGTTCTTCCTTTGAGTAAACCTCCTCCAAGCATTTGATCGAGCTTCGGTATGCCCGTGGATACTCTCTCAAACGATTCCATAGCCTCGCCTTCGATTAGAAATATTGTTAGAGGATATTAATGAATCCTTACAGGGCGAATTCGCCGTTTTCATAGATTAATTCCCCATCTCCATATACTTTCCCGCGTTTAAGATCTACTATGAGGTCCCAGTGTATCGCCGACTTATTCTTCCCTCCCGTTTCCGGATACGCGGCTCCGAGGGCTAAGTGCATCGTCCCCCCGATCTTCTCATCGAAGAGTATCTCCTTCGTCGCACGCGTGATATTGTAATTTAATCCGAAGGCTATCTCGCCTATCCTCTTCGCGCCTTCATCTGTTTCTAATAATTTCCTCAGTTTTTCTTCTCCTTTCTCAGCATACGCCTCAACCACTTTTCCGCGTTCAAATTTCAGTCTAATGCCTTCTACCTCGAATCCTCCCCAAACCGCCGGGTAATCGAATTTGATGTATCCCTCTGCGCTGTCTTCTATCGGAGCGGAGAAAACCTCGCCGGCTGGCATATTATGGTGGCCATCGTCGTTTATCCACTTTCTGCCGCCGACTTTTATCAATAGATTGGTTTCGCCTGAAACTACTTTGAGTTCGTCGATTTTCGAGAGTAGATTGATGATCTTCTCCTGCTTCTCGGCCTGTTTCTTCCACGCCTCTATTGGATCTTCCCTATCGACCATGCATGCCCTAAAGACGAACTCTTCGTATTCCATTGGACCCATTCCGGCTTCCTGAGCGAGGGCATTCGTGGGATAGATTGTGACGTTCCACCTAAGCTCGCCTGAAGCCTGTCTCCGCATGAAGATCTCGTTTAACTCAGCTCTCGCGGCGCTCCTAGTCTTGAGTTTCTCTGGGTCGATACTTATCAAGGGCTTAACGTGGCTGTCTGAGATTATCGATATCATCACATCCATCTTTTCCATGATGAATTTCTCCAGAGGAGAAAGGTGTTTTAGAACGCGTTCCTTAGCGTATCGGTAGAAAATTTCCTCGGTCGCGCTGTCTCGGACGAGTATATGTGGATAAGCTCCCTTACCAACGATTTCCTTTACGAGCTCCCTAACTAGGGGGAATGCCTCAATCCCAGCTCGGATAATAACTTCATCGCCTTCTCGAACAGAGACGCTGTACTCGGTTATGAGTCTAGCGAGCCGAGCTATCCTGACATCGACCATAACGCCATCGATCTCCAAATCTATTGCTTATAACTTTTAGAGAACCCCTTGATAGCCGAGATTATCCTACGGCATAAGTCAAAATCTTGCTCAGCTATCGTCCCCGTCACTATTATGTCTGCGCCGGCCTCCAGAACCGCGACCGCGGCCTCCGGGCTCCTAATCCCCCCTCCAACGATTAACGGTACCTCGATCGCCTTTCTCACGGCTTTTATGGTTGATGGCGGTAGAGGCTGCTTTGCGCCTGAACCCGCTTCAAGGTAAACGAACCTCATTCCAAGATACTGTGCGGCGAGGGCGTAACACGCGGCAACCTCTCCTCGATCAGGTGGAAGTGGAAGCGCTCTACCTACAGCGGCGACGGCGGTATCCCCACCAAACACGATATAGCCCATGGGTATTGCCTCTAATCCGTATTGCTTAACGAGAACTGCCCCCTGGGACTGTGCTCCCACTATGAAGTAGTGGTCAATGCTATTTAACATGGACATGAACCATATGGCGTCAGCATACTTAGTTATGCTCGTGATGTTATTTGGGAAGATTATCACTGGGATAGATATCTTTTGCTTGATCTCCTTAACGAAATTATCTAAGAGTGATTGTGAGAAGAAAGTGGATCCCCCGATCATTATGCCATCTGACCCGGCATCCTCACCCAACTTCGCCAATTCGGCCGCCTTTTCCGGAGAAACCTCTTCAGGGTCGAGGAGTAATAGGTGGAGTTTTTCGCCGCGTTGAAGTTTTTCTAAAAAGTAGCTCTCAGTCTTCCCGATCTTCAGGTGCTTCATGACTTTCACCTTGCATTGGAGTAGATTCGGATTCACTAACAGACTCCACTTTTTCCTCACCTTCACTTGAGGTCTCGCCTGAACCCGCCGCGACCTGTATGGGCTTCTTAGCTCCGGTGACTATGTCATAGAACTCGGCGTATGCGTCAACCGGCATATAAGATGGAAGCCACCTAACCTCGGCGCTCACCTTACAATTCGAACATATCACCTTCGCGTATTCCGCCCCCTCTTCATGGTATACGGTTACGGCCTCCTCATTACAGATGGGACAGACGAATACCTTGGGGAGGGGTCTGACCACTTTTTTGATTATTTTCCTACGCCTACGCCCCATAAATTCTCACTCTCTCGAATCCAGTAAGTTCTACGCGTTGTTTTTCCAACGCCTTTAATAAATATTAGAGCCCAATATCCCTAAAATTTGGGCGTGGATTTGACTTACAGCGGGCCGAAAATAGGATTAGTGACTTTAGATCTTCGGCTGGCAAGCGCTATTAAGAGGCTGGCCTCGGCATATAACGTTAAAGTAATTCATGTTGCGGATCCAAGGGATCTTCCACTCGATGCAGAGGTCGTGATAACGCGTAGAGGAGAGTTCCCAAACTTGGACCGCAGTAAGGTGTTATACAGGGAGGACTTCGCCTCGGTGGAGGAGCTCGTTGAGAAAGCCGTTGAATTGACTATCGTCGGCCCAAGCTATGAACTCGTCATCGTCGCCATAGATCCTGGGAAAAACATGGGAGCCGTCTATTTGTTAGATGGAAAGGTGATTAAGAGTAGAAGATATGGTCACGTCGAAGATCTAATTAATGATGTGAAGCGATTCATGAACGCGCATAAAGACGCCGAAAGAAGATATCTCCTGCTGGGAGCCGCATCAAATTTACAACTGGTTAAAAGAATACTGGGAGAACTTGAGAAGCATTTAAGAGAGGAGGGCGTTACAATAATAGTAAGCGATGAATCATTTACGAGGAAGGGGTTCGTGCCAAAGGTGAAGGGCATGAGCAAGGATGAGTACTCCGCTCTCATACTTACGCTTAAGAATTTCCTAAAACTCAGATAGGGGGGTGCAAACTTTATGCCCCAATTCGAGATAAGGAAAGGTAACACTCTGATCCTCCACGGACCCGCCTCAGCCCTCCTCATAGAGGGAAGGGCTTCGGTTCTCGGTTGCCCGCTCTCCCCCAAGAGGAGGTTAGTCATCAAGAGCTGGAGGTCTAGACCCATTTACGCGGACGAAGATTCGGTCATAGATTGCAATTACGGCGAGGAAGGCGGCGTTGAGATAATCGAGGGGGACACTATTCCCATCGAGTGGCGGAGATTCGCTGAAAAGATCACTGAAAAATCATCCTGCGTCTGCGTATATGGGGGAGTGGATTCCGGAAAGACGAGCTTAGCGACGTTTCTCCTCAACGCGCTCGTCAAAGAATTTGGCTCGGCCATCTACCTCGATCTAGATGTAGGGCAGTCGAATATCTGTCCCCCAACAACAATAGGATACACCTCGCTTAAGCTACCCGTACCGGATGTTTCTTATCTCAGGATGGAATTTGGTGAAGCAGTCGGATTCACTTCGCCCACGCCCCTCGCTGAAAAGCACATAAAGGCTGCGGGAAATCTAATGAAGAGAATAAGGGAGAAATATCAAGGCGTGGGAGTTTCAACGGATTTTGATGGGTGGGTCTCCGGAGGAGCTGCCGTGAATCATAAATTACGGCTTTTAAGGGTCATAGAACCGGATTTTCTAGCTTCGATAGGAGCACTTCCGGAGGAAATGAAGTCGGCATGCGAAGAGATCGGCGCATCTTATGAAGAACTGCCGCCGCCATTCAAGGTCAAGAAGCGGGAACAAGCATCGCGAAAGAAACTCCGTGAAATAGCGTATAATCGATTCTTAAGAAAAGCCGCTGTCAGGAAAATCCCGATAACGTGGGTGAGGGTTGAAACACTTAATGGGAAAGAGGATCCGAGGGCGATCTCATCGTATATCGGAAAAATAATTGAGGACTTTTCGGAGGAATCCGATCTGATTCTCACTTCAACTGGAGCCGAAGGACTGGAGGAAATAGCGAAGAAGGGCATCGGGATCTTGAGCTACCTATATGACTTGGACGACGCATTCGTGGGCATAGGATTATTGTTGGGATTTAGTCCGGAGAAGAATTACCTAAAGATCTTGACGCCATATACTAAACAAATTAAGCGGATTATGGTCGGATCTATATTGCTCTCC
>QMUP01000091.1 GCA_003660635.1 Candidatus Wolframiiraptor sp. | reverse complement strand
TGGGACCTATGGGAATACGTTAACAACGGCTTATTCTATCCCTTCGAGTTCAGATTGTTCGCCGAGGACTTGAGAAAGTTCGGTAAAGAGAGTAAAGCCTTCGTAAATGCCTTAGAAAAGATAGCCAGAGGGAGAAACATAAGTAGGATAGTCTTGGATCCCATCTCGGCCTTAGCCGCCGGCGCGAGAGAAGAACTCGTGATAAGAGAATATCTGAGAGAGATAGTGAATATGATTGAGGAGCGCTTTGGGGCGACGACGTTACTGACATGTGATATCCCAACGGGATCAAATAAGTTGAGTAGATTCGGATTCGAAGAATTCCTATCGTCGGGTGTAATAGTCCTCGGGATCATAAGGTTTTATGGAAAACTTCTGAAGACAATCTATGTGCGGAAGATGAGGTGGAGTAAGGTTGATCCATCGATTTACATATTCGAGGTGAGGCCGCTTGAGGGGATAGTCATCCTAGAACCGCTCTCGGAGAAGATGGACGAATCCATGTTAAGTGGAACCTGAAAATAGGTCACTAGGTTTTAATTTAAGCTGAAGAATAGATTCCTCAGCCCGATTACCAGGTGAAAATCTATGGGAAAGGTATCTAAGGGCGTCAAATGCTCGGTTGTCGGATGTGAAGAGCGAGCGGTGCGCTCAATCGCTTCTCAGAGGGTGCCCTCGAGTATGAAGGTCGAGGTGGAAGGTAGGCGGGCTTATCTCTGTGAGAAGCATTATAAAGAATTCAAGAAATTAACAAGGACGGAGCGGAAGGTGGAACGTTGGCGCTACTCCACGATTTGATCAATTGGGAGGTGATGTCGCCGAATTGAAGGTAATACAATTACATGTAGACTACGTTGAGTATGAGCCCATACAGCCGGAGTCGGGAGTTTATGAGGAAGCCGAGAAGAAGGTGTACAGGATAGAGGAGGCATTGCTTTTGTTAACTTCCGTTGAGAAGGGAGACAATAAAATGTTAGCCGAAAAGGCGATAGACGACGCGGCCGCCTTCATGAAAAAACTGAAGATATCAAAGCTGGTGATCTATCCATATGCCCACTTAAGCGTAAACCTCGCTCCGCCTTCTCACGCGATCGAAGTCATCAGGGCGATGAAAGAACGGGCGAAGGCACTCGGCCTAGATTTCCACGCGGCTCCATTTGGGTGGAATAAGCGGTTGGTAATAGCGGTCAAGGGCCATCCCCTCGCAGAGCAGCTCAGGAGCTACGCAGCGGAAGAACTCGCCAAGCCATCCGAGGAGGTTCCTGAAGCTCTTTTGATGGAGGAGAAGCTGGAGTCCTACTGGTATATACTAACCCCTGAGGGAGAAATGATTCCCGTCAAGGATTTCGATTTCAGAGGCCATGAAAACCTAGAAGCTTTCGCGAAATACGAGATGCAAAAATCCCGAGCCGTCTTAGAACAACCCCCACACGTTTCCCTAATGAAGAGGCTTGAGATAGCCGACCACGAGCCCGCGAGTGATCCCGGGAACCTGAGGTGGTATGCGAGGGGGAGGCTCATCAAGAGTTTGCTTGAGCAGTATGTGACAGAGAAGGTAATAGAGTATGGTGGAATAGAGGTTGAGACCCCGATAATGTATGATATGGGGCACCCCGCCTTGAAGAAATATCTACACAAGTTCCCAGCTAGACAATACGTAATCCCAGTTGAGGATAAGAAATACTTCCTGAGGTTCGCCGCCTGCTTCGGCCAATTCCTCATAGCAAAGGATATGCAGCTTTCCTACAGGCATCTACCACTCTGGCTGTATGAGTTGACGAGGTATAGTTTTAGGAGAGAGAAGAGCGGGGAACTGGTTGGATTAAAGCGGCTGAGGGCCTTTACGATGCCGGATGTCCACGCTCTCTGCAAGGATCTCGAACAGGCTAAGGAGGAGATGAAGAAGCGGCTGAAGCTCTCACTCGAAGTCATGGAGGGAATAGGGTTCAGCGAGGATGACTTGGAGATGGCCATAAGGTTCACGAAAGACTTCTACGAAGAAAACAGGGACTTCATCTTCGATCTCGTGAGGATGTTCGGGAAACCCGTGCTCGCCGAGATGTGGAGTGAGAGATATTTCTACTTCGTCCTCAAATGGGAATTCAACTTCGTCGACTGTCAGCGCAAGGCCGCCGCCCTCTCAACCGATCAAATCGACGTAGAGAACGCGAGATCCTATGGAATAACCTACGTAAATGAGGAGGGAGAAGAAGAATACCCGATCATACTTCACTGTTCTCCAAGCGGGGCGATAGAGCGCGTGATCTATGCGTTACTCGAGAAAGCGGAGCTTATGAGGCAGAGGGGAGAGAAACCCATGCTCCCAGTCTGGCTCTCACCAATACAAGTCAGGATAATCCCCATTAAATCGATGTATGTCCCTGACTGCGTAAAGCTCATGGAAGAGTTGGAGAAGAATGGAATAAGGGTGGATGTTGATGACCGAGATGAAACGGTTGATAAGAGGATAAGAGAAGCCGAAACCGAGTGGATACCCTACATAGTGGTGTATGGCGAGAAGGAGAAGACAAGTGGGACTTTAAGCGTCAGAATTAGATCTGAGGACAAGATCATGGCCATGAAACCCGAGGATCTCATCGCAAAAATCAGAGAAGAGACCGGAGATAAACCCTTCAAGAAGCTTCCGCTCCCAAAGCTATTATCGAGGAGACCTGCCTTCAGGTAAACTAGGCTTCGGCATGATGATCACGCCCTCCCTTTCGTCACCTACCTTAACAAATTCTCCCTTCAGATAGGATACCCCGACTAATGCACAGGTCACCGCATCTAACAAGTGGACATCAACGTCTTCGGGGATGCCCTTTATTCCGAGAGAGATGAGGCCAAGTCTAAGTGCCTTGAGATCCCTCTTTGACGGGAGCCCCAGAACCTTCTGCGCGCCGGTTGGAAAAACCTCTATCACTTTGTAGCCGAGTCCTTCTAATATGCGCCTTAACCTGATTCCCCTCTCCGTCAACATGCGCATGGGACCCAGGCCCGGGGGCAAGGGCCTCACACCCATCTTTACTAGCTCCCGATCACACCTCCTCAGGTTCTCTCCACCTGCCGGAAAGCTCAGGGGAGCGTCTATGGCGATGAGCTTCGGCCTCCTCTCCTGGATAAAAGCGAGTATCTCGTCATCAAGCTTGGCTCTAGCCAGCTCACAGCTCAGATCAGAACCCAGAGAACAAAGACCCGTAATTCTCCTCTGAGAACCAGCCAGATCAATACCAATAACCCGAGACTCCATCACCAATAACAAGAAAAAACCATAAATAAATCAAGAAATCTCTCAAAAACTGAAGGGCCCGTAGCTCAGCCAGGTGGAGCGCCGGGCTCTTACGCCAAAGAAAAGGCGGAGAGACCCGGGGGTCGGGGGTTCAAATCCCCCCGGGCCCGGTTTTTCTTTTAGGGTATTTTTGTTTTCCAGTTTTTTGCGTGTTCTAGGATTACTCGTAGGGCGTTTTTGTAGGCGAGTTTTTCTATGTCTGTTTGACTCATTCCTTTTTTGGCTAGTAGGTTGAATAGGTTTCTAAACTTTGTTATGTCTTCAAGACCTCTTGGTGGAGCCGAGTCTATTAAGCCGAAATAATCCGTTCCTATGGCTAGTATATCCGGGCCAAATGTCTCATAGACGTACATGATGCTGTCCGCATATGTCTCGATGTCTTTCTTTTTTCCCAGCAGATCGCACATAAAGCCCACGACCCCTCCAGTTTTCTTTATCGCTTCATACATTTCGTCATCTAGGTTTCTTGGGATGTCGTGTATCTTCTTAGGATTAACGTGGCTGTTTATCAACGGCAGCTTCGAGATCTCCGCGGCCTCTAAATGAGTTCGTTTGCTTGCGTGAGCTAGATCTATTATCATCCCCAGCCTGTTTGCTTCGCGGATTAATTCCTCACCTTCCCCAGTTAAACCATAATCTTTTGCAGACATGCATGAGGCCGCGTATCTGGTGTCGAAGTTCCATGTGAGCTGGATGCTTCGGATTCCAAGGTTATAATAGAGCTGGAGGTCATCAAGGTCCTCCAACATATAGGTCCCCTCTAAGGCTAGTAGAAAGCCGATCTTATCCCCACGAATCGCGGTATCGATATCATCTCGAGTCGAGATCAAGACTATGTCATCTGGATACATTTTAGCGAGCTTATAGTAGACTTTAATGTGTTCGAGTGCGGTTGTATGGGTGGCTTTAGGAGTCCAGGCCCTTAGCTCCACAGCATAACCTCTTTTAAGCTGCTCTTTTATTCTAGGTGAAATCGTTGACAGGAGACAGAACACTGAAGAGAATATTATCCTCACATTTGCCTCCCTGAACTTCGGTATATCACCGTGCCTCCCCGGCATGTCCACGTCAAAGTCTCCGAGCTTAAAGGTGAGCCCGCTGGCTCCGCTAACATAGTAATATGATATATCTTGATGAAGGTCAATTATGGGAAACGACTTCATACGTAATAATTTGCCCTAGGAGGTATTTAAGTTGAAGTAAAAAAGAGGATTTTGAAAATCAATCATCGTCATCTTTCTCATTCTTCTTTTATCTGAACGATCATCTCGATTTCTACAGGAATGT
>QMUP01000090.1 GCA_003660635.1 Candidatus Wolframiiraptor sp. | reverse complement strand
GTCTTGTACCTGGCTTTCATCCTCACTAAATCGACGTTCCTATGGATTATGGATTTTCCAATGAGGCGTCCCAAGTCATCCCCCTTTACGCATTTTTGTTTTTCTCATTTAACTGTTTCCTTAGGAAATAATAGCTAAATTCGACCGTTATCATCTTGGATTAGCTAAATGAAAATAGGTTTTCCGATTTGGTATGGGCAATGGAGAGGCATTCGGAATTTGATGTCGGAGATATCAAAGTCGGGATTCGACTACATAGAAATTAGCTTAGACTATCCCTGGCCTTTTAAAGGGGATCTGAGGCTAAGAGATGTAGTTCAGCTCGCCGAATCGGAGGGGTTATCCGTGGCCTTTCACGGACCTTGGAGAGATATACGCTTATCATCACCAATTGAGAGCGTTAGAAATGCGTCGGTGAAGGCTTTCAAGGAATTTATGAAGAGAATCGCCGAATTTAAATGCGACTACGTCGTCGTCCATCTCTCAACCGATCAAGCCGTTGATAAAATATCTCTAATCAGGGACGAAGTGATAAACTCCGCTGTGAAATCAGCTAAAGAATTGTCCTCCTTTATGCGTGATCTTAGTTTAAGAATTGTCTTCGAAAATGTCAAAGAGAGTTTACCGGAATTCAGAGAAATAGTTTCCAGAACGGACTCTGAAATATGTCTCGACGTCTCGCATGCTATCTGTGTCTCTGTGAGAAATGGTAAAAGGAGAGATCTAGAGGGTGATGTAATTAATTGGATGAATGAATTTAGGGACCGCATTAGAGTGATACATTTCAGCGGAATAAAGTTCATTGGAAATTGGGTAAGGGATCACTTGATGACTGATGAAAACGACCGCTTCCTTAACCTAGTGAAAAGGGAACTCAGAAATCTCCAAGTTGACAATTTCCTTTTAGAGATCTTTTTTGAAGAGGTTAATCATGGAGAGGTTTCTCCAGCACGGTTGGCCAAGATAGTTGAGTTCCTCAAATCCTGAACTTTTGCTCGCTTCTTCAACCAAGCGTGTATCGCCAATATCGCTGCTAATGAAAGTCCTATTATCAGGGTTATCTGTTCAAAAGAGGATTTTAAGAATGTCAAAATAGGTTCTCCAAATATCATTAGGAGTATGGATTCGCTCATGAATCTCGCTCCTCTACCGATGAATGAGGCTAAGAAAAAGGTTCTGAGGTTCTTCATACCAAATGCTCCAGAAGCTATCGTGAATACCTTGTAAGGGATCGGGGTTAAGGCGGCTATCCCAACCGCCCAGGCTCCATACTTGTTAAAGAAGGACTCGGCTTTCTGAATACTCCTTTCATCCGCGAATTTTTTGAGTACAGGGCGTCCACCACGTAATCCTATCCAATAGCCGAAGAGCGCTCCGACAGCGGAGCTTATCGTGGTTAAAAGTCCGTAGAAAATGGCATTTTTGGGATCCAGCAAAACGATGGGAATTAAGATTACATCCGGTGGTATCGGGAAGAAACTCGACTCGGCGAATGCGACAGCTATAAGCCCCGGCACACCTAGGGGAATCAGGTTCCGCCTCGCCCACTCGAGTAGTACATCTATCAATCCATCCATGCAGATGCGAGATGAAAATAATCAGCTTATATTTGTGATTTTTGCGCGGAAATTTTTTAACGATATTTTTCTATTCAGTTTAATCGTGAAAGTCGAGGAACGTCTCATAATTGCATCGCTCTGTATGATAGCCTGTCTTCTGGCCCTCTTTACTTCCTCTCTTGCAGCGCCCTTTGAGATAGATGTCACGGCAACAGTATACAAGGTCATAGATGGAGATACCTTTGACGCTTTTCCGGTGGGAAGGGTTAGGCTCGCCGACGTCAACGCTCCAGAACTCGGAGATCCAGGCGGATATGAGGCAAAGGAGGCCTTAACCGATTTAGTCTCCGGAAAGGTGGTGTATCTCGATGTGGATGATAAATATGTTATGGACAAATATAGGAGGCTTGTATGCGTGGTCTATGTGAGGATCAACTCCGAAACGATTATGAATGTGAATAAATGGTTGTTGGAAAACGGATACGTCGAGGTCAAGAATTATGATAATGAGTTCGATCCTGAAAATTGGACCCTATTTGAGAGATATGTTGAACGAGAGGGCGGTCAAACCCCAAAAACGACGACGATCACGGCTACAGAAACGTTAACCCATGTAATTGAGAAACCAGTTACGATCGAAAGGGTAAGCACGGTGACTGTTATATCTACACTCGCGACGACCGAAAAGTTAACGGAGACTTTCTACTCAACAACCACGTTGATCAAATATAGTTCTGAAGGTGTTCCAATGATTTATTTGGTCTTAATCGTTTTTGGCGCGGCGTTTTTCATGATCCTAATGCTCTATGCTATTTTAAGGAGGCGTTAATTTTTCAGAGAAATTCTAATACTGTTAGTTGTCCTGCGAAGAATATCCCCACTAATACGTTGATGAGTTCCAGAATTTGAGCTAACTTTGGATTCTTTACTCTCCTCATGATTAGGCAGCCCAATCCAGCTACTGCGTGAAGAATGGTAAGGAGGCCAACAACGTAGGGGAGTGGAGATAACGTATGTAGGATTATGCTATTGGGTCGCCTTAGGATTCCAAACGTGACCAAGGTCGCTTTTCGGGTGACCATTCCATAGCCTGAAATGAACATGAGATATATGCCGACATATGTCGGTATCGAGGTGAACTCGACAAGCCACAAGTAGAGTCTAGCCCTAGTCCTCTTATCAAACCCAACCATCCTTATACTGCCCCTCCCGACACGTGCTCAGGCAATGACTTATAGCCCTAAACATAATTTAAGACCTTTGGAATGACCGAGAGAAATGATTCCGTTAAAGAATTCTTTATCGACTTGCAGAAGGCGCTGGGCAATCTTTTGAAGGATTTTTATCAAGGGATCGATATAGAGACGATTCAGGTGGTTGCCGCCGTTGACGCTGCTTATAAGAATGACTTGATGTCTGTCGCCGCTGTTAAGTGGGATCTCGAGGAAGGGCCTCTCTCGGAAATGGTCTTTACGTGTAAGCCTCCTTATCCTTATGTTCCTGGTTTACTCTTCCTCAGAGAAGGTCCCCCCATGCTTCATGCCATTAAACAACTTGGGAATGACTGGCAACTGCTTCTGGTTGATGCTCATGGGCTGCTTCACCCTAGGAGGATGGGCCTCGCGGTCTTCCTAGGTTTTCTCCTCAATAAGCCAGCGGTGGGGATCGCCAAATCCCTGCTAATAGGTTTTGAGAGATCGGGAGGTGTCTTCGGCGAGGTTGAGGTGGACGGCGAGGTTCTTGGATACTGGTTTAGGGTCGGTAGGTCTAGGAAATTCTATGTAAGCCCAGGTTATCTAGTGAAAGTACAGCAGGTTCCCGAGATAATCGAGAGATTGGGGAACACTTACCCAGAGGCGTTGAGATATGTCGATAGGCTTTCAAAAGAGGTCCTGAGAAAATAGGTCGGGTTAGTAATCATTTTTCATCTCCTCCTTCTCCCTTTTATGAGCCGCTATCGAACTCGCCTCATCTAGGATTTTCTTAGCCTCGGCGCTCAGTTCCGTGCTTATACTTCCCGATTCAGGAACATAACCGACCTTAATTGAGAATTCCTCGATAGAACTTATGAGGTCTCTTATTCCCTCGGAGGTAGCAGGCGCGACGCCGCTTAGCTCGTTGCTTATATCGGTCAAAATGTTCTTCACGGGCATGATTAAGGAGCCTACATCGCTTAACTCCTTAACTGCTTCAAGTCTATACGCCGTCCCCTCGAGTAATACGTCGGCGCGAGTTAGCTTTCTCAAAATTTTTCTCAGCTCAGCGAGTTCTTGGGCGTAGAGTGCGGCTTTCTCACGATCTTTTTCCACATGGGCCTTGACGACTTGCTCGAAGATCTCCCTGTATCTTAGATCCATCTCCCTGAGCCTCTTCGACAGTCTAAGCCTGATCACCCGAATTCTATTCGCTATCTCCTCGACATCCACCCGACCTGGATGATCTCTCCCCGACTTCTCCCTTCTCCAGAACTTCAGCCGCACGGCTCACGGCTTCTAACTCTCAAGATAAATTCTCCCAATCGGGGAGGTTTGGATATTCTCGGGATAGGGTCTTAGGGAATACAGGGGGAATATCGAGCCGAGGAAACTACTTAAAGGATCAACGGCTCAAGATGTTGGTTTGCTCGGGAACTTACTGACAGCGATTTTTTACATATTGCCGGCTTATATCGCGAATGCGTCTCCGGTGGTAGGCGTCAAACTGATCGGGAGGGGGACTCCGATAGATCGCGGTCTCTTGGCGTGGGATGGTAGAAGATTACTCGGAGACGGCAAGACCTTTGAAGGCCTTCTCTTCGGATTAACATGCGGCACAATAACCGGCTTAATCATAATCTCACAAAACAATTTGGGAGCACATAGATCACCGCTGGAACCCTTTCTACTTAGCGTCGGAACTATGATCGGAGACATCCTCGGATCCTTCATAAAGAGGAGGCTCGGGCTAGAACGCGGCGCACCCGCACCAATTCTAGATCAGATAGGATTCGCTGTATGCGCATTACTCCTGGGATTCACGTTTTATGGCCCGCCAGATTGGTTTAGCTTCGACGTCCTTTTGGTGCTCTTGCTCATTACAGGAGTACTTCATCTCGCGACCAACTTCGTGGCATATCTCCTG
>QMUP01000089.1 GCA_003660635.1 Candidatus Wolframiiraptor sp. | reverse complement strand
GCGCGCCTCATGAAGATAACCCCGCTAAGCAAAGACTTAATCGAAAAAATAAAGCAGGCCTGCGAGAGAGGCGAGACTTTAGAGGGATTTGAGAAGTATGCGCAAGAAGTAATAACCAAGGCGAAGGAGTTCCTCCAAAAGATCTTAACCCCCGACTTTATCGAGAAAATAGGATCGGAACTCGACATAACGCTGAGACCTGTGGAAGACGGTTTCTCGCTAATAATCCCCGACACAACTGGGTATATCCAAGCATCGGGCAGAACTTCCCGACTCTACCCATATGGCGTGGCGAAGGGGGCAAGTATAATTTTGGTGGATGATAAGAAGGCCTTCAGGGGTTTACTCACGAGGCTGAAGGCCCAGCTCGAGGAAATAGAATTCGAGCCCTATGACCCTGAGAACGCAAAACTCGTCTTCAGGCAAATAGACGATGAAAGGAAGATAATCAGGGAACTCTTATCAGGCAAAATAGAGCTCAAGGCAAAGGACATAATCAGAGCGGCATTAATGCTCGTAGAATCCCCGACGAAGGCCCGGACCATAGCCTACCTATTCGGCAGACCATTCAGAAGACGTGTTGGAAACCTGACCGTGTACGAGGCGACTATCGGCGGGGTGATCGTCGGGGTCACAGCGACTCAGGGACATCTCACAGACCTCGTAACCGGACGGGGGATACATGGAATCGAGAAACTTGATGGGAGATTTGTCCCGGTATATGGCGTAATTAAGCGATGTCTCAACTGCGGAGAGCAGTGGGCGAATGGGGGGAAATGTCCTTCCTGCGGATCGGATGAGGTATTCGACAAAAGTGAGATCATCGAGGCGGTTAGGAAACTTGCCTTACAATATAACGACGTATATATCGCCACGGACCCAGACGCCGAGGGAGAGAAGATAGCATACGACCTCCTCTGCCTACTTAAGCCATATAATCCGAGGATTTATCGACTCGAGTTCCACGAGGTCACGAGGAGAGCTCTCTTAACCGCACTTCAAAATAAACGAGATGTCAACCTGAATCTCGTAGAGGCTCAGCTCCTCAGGAGAATTGAGGACCGATGGATAGGATTCGAACTCAGCATGAAGCTCTGGGATAGATTCGGGAGTAAGTGGTTATCCGCGGGAAGAGTTCAGACGCCGGTCCTTGGATGGATAGTAACCACTACGGAGCAAGCGAGGAAGAAACGCCCGCTCTTGAGAATGCGATTGCAGGACGGCCCATTTATCGAGATCCTAGAACCTGAGAACTTGGAGAAGATTCTCGAGGCTTGGGATAAGAAGGAGCTGAAGGTCACGGTCAAAGATGTCGTAGAAGAGGAACGCGAAATAAACCCCCTACCGCCATATACTACCGACTCCCTGCTCAGGGACGCATTTACCTATCTAAAGCTAACTGCAGCAGAGGCCATGAGGGTCGCCCAAGAGCTCTTCGAAGCGGGTCTAATAACCTATCATAGGACAGATGCGACCACAGTCTCCCAAGTCGGTATCGGGATAGCCAAGGAATATCTAAACCAGACGGCCCCGGAGCTATTTACTCCCAGGGCTTACCGCGTAGAGGGTGCGCATGAATGCATAAGGCCTGTCAAGCCACTTGACGCCGATAAGCTCAGATACTACATCAAAATCGGGTTACTTACTATTCCAGCGCGGAGGCTAACCGAGATACACTTCCGGATGTATGACCTGATATTTAGGAGATTTATCGCGAGTCAATCGAAGCCGGCGAGGGTTCTGACCCAGAAATTCAAGGTGGAGGTCATGGGCAACGAGGTGGAGGTGACTGGAGACGTCGAGATACTAGAAGAAGGCTTTCTCAAGTTCTTCCCAATAATTAGGCCACGTGCCAAGGTGAAAGAAGGAGAATATACCGTCGCCGAACTCGAGGTTAGGAAGATCCCCGCCACAAGGCTCCTCACAGAAGGCGACACCGTGGCCATGATGAAGGAGCGTGGGATAGGGAGGCCGAGTACCTATAGCAAGATAATCGAGACCCTGCTCCAGAGGGGCTACGTGATTGAGAGGGCCGGAAGGCTCATAGCGACTAAGAAGGGTATGACGATCTACCACTTCCTAATCGAGAAATTCGAGAAATACGTCTCAGAAGACCTCACGAGAAAGCTCGAAGCAGACATGGATCTAGTCGAGAAAGGCGAGATAAACTACCAAGAAGTCCTCAGAAAACTCTATGAAGAGGTTACTGAGATAAAGAAGACGCCAGTCGCGGCGGAACAAAAGGAGCCGTAATGCTTCAAAAAGGAGATCTCAGAAAATGAGCTACAAATTACTGGGCGAGGGATTGCTCATCCGCTCTGAGAAATTCGATGAACTATCCAAGATAGAGGCCGTGGTATTCGACATCGACGGAACGCTCGTAGATGTGACGAAATCATATTATCTAACGATAAAGCTGACGACCTGCGTAATCTTACACAAGCTATGCGGCCTCGAATGCAAGCTGGGAAGCGACGTAGACGCCGTGATAAACTCCCTTAAGATGCTCGGCGGCTTCAACAGCGATTGGAATACGGCGGCGACTATAATTCAGGCAATCTTCCTCCATTCAAGTGACGTTGAAAGCTGTAGAGGAACCCTAGAAAAAATCGACATCGAAAATTACCTAGACTGCATCGTCGAAGGAGAAAGTTCGCCGGAATACGTGAAGGAGTCTCTCAAATGGTTTAGTGGGATCCTCAAAGAAAACTTCGGGAGACACCTTGAGAGAGAGAACATCGAATCTCTCCTAGACGAGGAGGCCGAGAAGCTTGGGAGAGTTGAGGCTTTGAGGAAGCTGAGAGACTCTCTGGGCCCCCTAACCTCATATAGATCCGGGCTTCTAACAACCATATTCGAAGAAATCTACCTCGGTGAGGAGGGAACCCGCGGGAAATACGGCGTCGATCCCATATATGTGAGCTGGCGAGGCGCGATCCTGAACGAAGAACTCCTCATCGAAGAAGAAACGCTCAAAGAACTTAACGAACTAGTTCCAAAGGGATTGGCTATACTCACCGGAAGGGGGAGATGGGAGTCCGAGAAAACTCTAGAATCCATCCGCCAATACTTCAAGCTGGAATCGAGTGTATTCATAGGCGATATCATCAGAGGCCCGGAGAAACCGGATCCAACCGGTTTGATCAGATGCGCAAAAGCAATGGGAGCCGAGAAGGTGCTCTACGTCGGGGACTCAGCCGAAGATTTGATCTTAGTTAGGAGGGCGTCTGAAAAAGGCTTGGACGCGATGTTCGCGGGGGTGTTAACGAATGAGCAATCGTTTAACTTCTTCATAGAAAATGGGGCAGAAATAATCGTAGAAAATGTTAACGAGCTCCCGAGGGCGCTTATGAGAGAGGAAAGTTTATGGAGGCCGTTCTAAAGGCATCAGCTCAACATTATTAAATGCTCGACAGGATTCTATCGTGGATGAGGAAGGTTAAGCTGATAGATTCTATGCGCGATTTTCTCACTTACTGGAGAACCTACTCCGGAAGAGATCCCAAAGAAATGTTTCAAGGCTGGCTCATGGACTATATCTCCAATTACCCGGAGCTTCTAATAGCCGAGGTGAATTATAGAAGGGGCCTAACCCAGCTCAGAAACATAATGATCAAGGAGGTTCTCCCAAAACTAGATCTAATGATTCACGACATAATCGAGGCGTGGATGCTAATACTCCAAAACTTGGAAGCCGTTTATTCCCTCGCCGCCGAGGTCTTGCCCTCACACCTAGACCCCATTTTCGCGATCTACGTCGCCTCAGGCTGGAGAAGGGATTGGATTGCATCTATCCTAGGTAAACCGGCCGTTTTCATCGATCTCGGGGGCTTAGCGGAAGTCAACTGGGTCTCCGAGGATAAGATCCGAGGAATGCTCGCATTTAACTTGGGAACGCTGTATCACGCCCTGAGGAGAGGCGGTGTGGAGAAATTTAGAAAACTGGAGGCCGATCCCTTCTTCCGCCTATACAGCGAGGGATTCGCCCAGCTTACCGAGCACCTGATCCTTAATCTCGAATTTTCGCACGTCTTAACAGAAGGATCCGTAAAAAAGTTCGAGCAAAAGATCCCCGAGATCGCGGTGGAATACCTGACTAGAGCCGAGAAAGGAGACGTGGAAGACTTCTATAGCCCCAAGAATGAAATCCACGGGGTGAAATTCGCCGCCGCATACCTCGGCCACCTATTCTCGAAAACGCTAGGAGAAGAGGAAATCGATTTAGAAGAGCTCGCGGGACTACCCGAACCCGACGTCGAACGCTTCTCAAAAAACCTCTTGAGAGAGCTCGCTGAGAAAACACGAAAATAGCATCGATTAAACGTTGATCCCCAGATATTTTGAGTCATTTTCTGAAGGATGTCATCTCAATTGTTTTCCGAAAGTTTAATATAGGTCACGTTGCAATAATCATGTAATGGAAGAGGTTAAGCTCAAGAGAAAGGGAAACCTGTTTAAAGACGAGGACGGCACTCTAGTTCTAGTAAATGATGAGAACGAAGCATACAGGGTAGATGAAGTCGTTGCATATATCTGGAGTATTTGTGATGGAAAAACGATAACTGAGGTGATCACGGAATTTGCGAGCATAAGCGAAACAGATGTAGAGGAGATAAAAGATCCACTTTTAGATCTTATCAAGAGACTGAGGTCTGCAGCTTTAATAGAGTAGAGGGATAAAAATTAGGTCACGAAATCCGGCTTAAGCATAATAATACCAAGTCACTATTTTCTCTTGGAAATGATCGAATTTTTTATGACCGACTTCCTCAGGGCAGTCCTCTCCCTGATAAT
>QMUP01000088.1 GCA_003660635.1 Candidatus Wolframiiraptor sp. | reverse complement strand
CCTCTGAAACTCCGTAAAACTTCTTCAAATACGCTTCTAAGGTGATGGCATCTCAGTTCTGAGGGATTCAAAACGCCTTCTTCACGATTTCCTCGAGTTCATGTGCGGTCGGCGGTCTAATGCAGCTGTCTAGATTTCTCTTATACGAAAGACCTTGATCGACTATTGTTGAAAGCTCTGATTCGGGAATGCCGGCCTCCCTTAAATTAATTGGAAGACCCGCGTATCTACTCAATTCATTGAGTTTGTTAATTAAGATTTTTGATACTCCTTCAGGAGTCGAGGCATCAAGTTCCAAGAGTTTCCCAAGAGACATAGTTCTCTCGGGAATTTTCTCCGCGGCATATTCTATAAACTGCTTTATAAAGAGCAGGTTTGCGAGCCCGTGTGGAATCCCGAATTTCTGGGTCAGATAATATCCGAGGCCATGGACAACTATGGTGCCGGACAGGCTTATCGCCAATCCCGCTAACATGCTGGCATAGAGGAGTTTCTCACGTGAATCGATATCTCCATCCACCGCGTTCTTAAAATGTTCAAGGATCATCTTTATGGAATCCCTGACAAAGATCTCGGAAAACTCGCATGAGTTCACGTGATAATACGATTCTAGGGCGTGTGAAAAGGCATCCATCGCAGTATGCGCCGTGATATCTTTAGAGAGATATCTTAAAACTTCCGCATCTAAAACTGAAAGCACCGGAACTATCTGCTCACTAGCTATCACATTTTTTCTGATACCCTTGCTGAAAACCGCGTACTTTGTGACCTCGCTTCCCGTCCCACAGGTCGTGGCAATGGCCACAATCGGTAAAACTGGTGGCTTAACCTCAGCCGGATAGAAGTAGTCTTCGAGTTTTCCATCATGAGTAGCGAGAACGGCGATACCTTTAGCGGCATCCATAGCGCTTCCACCGCCGAAGCCCACGACAAAATTCACACCTTGTTCTCTGGCTATTTTACCGCCCATTTCTACGGTCTCGATTGATGGATTTGGCTCGACTTTATCGTATATTATCACATCTACGCCAGCGGATTTCATGAGGGAGCATAACTTGTCGAGGTAACCCGATTTCCTCGCAAAACGTCTTCCCGTTACCAGAATCGCCTTGCCACCTAGTTCGAGTTCTTTCAAGGCGTCGGGCAAACTTTCTAGGCGGCCTCTGCCAAAGAGTATTTTCCTAGGAAGCCGAGCTGAGAAAAACATCTCAAAAAGTGGGTAAATTTCCGGAATAAATGTTTTTGGTTTAGATGATCTTCACTTCACTCAAGGGCTTGATTTTTAACACATCCTTGTTGTAAAGATTCTCCGGTACCTCGCCTTTGAATACCGAGATCATGCCGGAGGCAGCGTATTCTGCCATTCTATTCCTTGTATCATGCGAGGCGCTTGCAATATGGGGCGTCAGGACCACGTTTTCCAACTCTATGAGCGGGCTGTCCGCCGGAAGTGGTTCTTCTTCGAAGACGTCGAGGCCGGCTGCGGCTATCCATCGCTCTTTGAGGGCCTTTGCGAGGGCCTCTTGGTCGATTACCTTTCCACGTGAGGTATTGATTAGAATCGCGGTTTTCTTCATCATCTTCAGCTCCTTTTCTCCTATGAGCTTCTCGGTTTGCGGCGTTAATGGTACATGGAGAGTGACGAAATCGGCTTCTCGGAGAATTTCTTCCATTGGTCTGTATTCTACTCCAAGTTCCTTTTCCAGGTCCTCTCTTCTAACAACATCATAGTATAAGATTCTCATGTTAAATCCCTTTGCACGTCTCGCAACAGCTTGACCAATTCTACCGAAGCCAATTATACCCAATGTTTTTCCGTGTACGTCGTATCCGAGCATCATGGTCGGGGCCCATGAGAACTCCCATTTACCAGCTCTAACAAGCTTATCTGCCTCAACTACCCTTCGAGCCGTAGCCATCAGTAACGCCCAAGCGAAATCCGCGGTCGTGTCCGTTAGAACGCCGGGTGTGTGGACGATGTAAATACCCTTAGAGGTGGCGTAATCTACATCTATATGATCTACACCCGCGCTCATCGTGGCGATAACTTTCAGATTTTTCCCCGCATCAATCACCTCTTTATCCACTTTCTCCGAAAGAGTGCAATAAAGTGCGTCAGCATCCCGAATCTCCCTCAACAGTTCTTCTCTACTCATCGGAGCCATAACGTCACGATATCTAACCTCACAATACTCCCTTAGAAGCTTGATTCCCACCTCGGGGATCCTCCTAGTTACACAAACCCTAGGTTTCAAGATCTACCTCCTCCTTTACTCCTCTTAGATACAACCTTCTTCTGTAACGTGGCTCGTCTCCTTTTTAAATTTTTTAAAGCCTTATTGTAGAGTTGAGGCCACGCTCTCGCCAGCTCCCGCTCAACTATCTGCGCCAAGAACTCGCTGATACTAAATCTCGGAACAGCGCTCTTCCAATAATTCAAGATACAGCTAGCAATAGGCGAGTAAAAGGCGAGCCTCGGCTGCCTCCCAGCCATCTTAACAGCCTCCCTAAAAAGCTTCTCGTCGACACCCTTCAAATTCCCGCGTCTTTTCGTCTGTCCAGAAGATGATTTTCGTCTGCCCATGAGTAAAAAGTAAAAGATCAAAAATAAAAGTTTTACCATAAACATTTCAGCAATTCCACGTCTAATGGTAATCCCATTCAAACGGAATTATCTGAGTCCACATAATCCCGCGGCCAGGGGATTATTATCACCAAGGTGGATGTAAAGCGCCTGCTGATCGGCCTTCCTTAATAAGAATGACTTTAAACACCGGTTTCTCGGCGTGGAGAAGGAGGCAAATCGTCTGAGAAGTCGTATATTTGGATAAATAATCCCATAACCGTGGAATTACGTGGTTCTCATACCTTTTCTCGTCTTATGACACATAAAGGAGGTGATTATGTTTACCATTAACCTTAGATGGTTTCCCGTTTATCGTTTACCTTTTTACAATAATGATCGAAATTCGATGATCTCGGTCTGGCACGGGAAGGGAAGAGGAAGGCTTGGGAGGGGTGTTGCGTGGGATGCGTAATCGCCGGAGATCCTGTTAAGGTTGCGTTGGGGGTCGAGGGGGGCTGTGTGAATTTGGCGCGTCTTTTAGAGGGGGTTGTTTTAGTGGGTTTTGGGTAATCTTTATTAGACGAGCTTCTGATGTCTCGGCGGAGTGGGTAAGGGAGTAGGCTATGCCTCGCGTTAAGAAGATTTCAGAGGTCCTAGATATTCTTAAGCAGAAGGATCAGATCCGTAATATTGGGACTATAGCCCACGTCGACCACGGCAAGACCACGACGACAGACAGCCTATTAGCGGCCGCCGGCCTTCTGTCCCCGACTTTAGCCGGAAAGGCGCTCGCCTTAGACTACTTGGAAGAAGAGCAGCAGAGGCAGATGACCATCAAAGCCGCAAACATCTCGCTGTACTATGAAATGAATGGGAAACCCTACATCATTAACATGATAGATACCCCCGGCCACGTGGATTTCAGCGGCAGGGTTACTAGGGCTCTTAGGGCCATCGATGGCGCAATCGTGGTGGTTGATGCCGTCGAGGGAGTGATGACGCAGACTGAGACGGTAGTTAGGCAGGCACTAGAAGAACGGGTTAGACCTGTTCTTTATATCAATAAGATTGATAGGCTCATTAAAGAGCTGAGGCTTACCCCTGAGAAGATCCAAGAGACGTTAGCTAGGATAGTGACCGAAGTTAATCGACTGATAGAGATGTATGCCGAGCCCCAGTATAGGCAGAAGTGGAAGATAAGCTTCCAAGATGGAACAGTTGCGATAGGAAGCGCGAAGGATAGATGGGGCTTCACGATCCCTCAAGCTCAGAAGAAAGGGATAAAATTCAGCGACGTCATGAAAGCCTTCCAGAATAACGATATCGAGTGGTTAAGGGAAAACACGCCACTACACGAGGCCATACTGGAAATGGTTATCAATCATCATCCTCCGCCACATGTTGCCCAGAAATACAGGATCCCGAAGATCTGGAAGGGTGATATTAATAGCGAGGTCGGCCAGGCGATGCTGAACTGCGACGAGAATGGTCCAACGGTTATGATAGTGACCGACGTTAAGGTGGATCCGCAAGCTGGCGTCGTCGCCACCGGGAGACTATTCAGTGGAACCATCAAGGAAGGTGACACGGTCCAGATTGTTGGAAGGAATATCTCGAGGAGAGTTCAGCAGGTAGCGGTTTACATGGGGCCAAACCGTGAAATAGTAGGAGTGCTCCCCGCCGGGAACATTCCCGCCATCCTAGGTCTCGATGAGGCAAGAGCCGGAGATACCCTGGCGACCGTTGACCTAATTCCCTTCGAGTCGATGAAATATGTTTCTGAGCCCGTGGTCACGATCTCGGTAGAGCCCAAGCATAGCAGGGACTTACCGAAGTTGGTCGATTTCTTGAACAAGCTCTCAATAGAAGACCCCACCCTAGTCACGACTGTTAGACCTGAAACCGGCGAATACCTAATCAGCGGAATGGGAACCCTTCACCTAGAGATCGCGCTCACATGGATAGCTAAGGCCGGTATCGAGGTCGTCGCCAGCAAGCCTATAATCCTATACAGGGAAACTGTATCGAAGAAGGGTAGGGTCTTCGAGGGGAAGTCTCCCAACAGGCATAACAGGATCTATATGCAGGTCGAGCCCTTGGAGGAGGAGATAATAGAACTCATCAGGAAAGGCGAGCTATTCAACGAGATGGATAGGAAGCAGATCGCGAAGATCCTACGGGAACATGGATGGGACGCTGATATGGCCCGAAGCGTATGGCACATCGATCCTAGAGGAAACATACTCGTTGACATGACCAAGGGAGCCCAATACCTCCAAGAATCAAAGGCCCTGATAATTGCCGGATTCCAAGAGGTGAT